>JBFYZE010000153.1:0-7126 GCA_041309665.1 Gemmatimonadales bacterium
CTTCGCGGCGGATCTGGGGCCCGCCCAGAACTACCCCCACGCCTCGCTCTTCGCCTGGGTGGTGGGGAGCCGTCCGGTGGCTGGAACGCACATCGAGATCACGCTCCTCAGCAAGCAGGGAGGGGAGGGTGCTCCGGACGCCTCGTTCGTCGACCGACTCGAGGACTTCGCCTGGATCGGGAGTTGGTGGTCCCCTCGGGACGACAACCTCTCGGACAAGTACGCGAGCCTGGGAGTCCGCACACGCCTCGCTGCGGTGGAACTCCTCGCGGAGGCCGCGCTCACCGACGTGGACCGGGCCTTGCCACGGCACTCGCTCCTCGAGTCGGCGGCCTACCGGGCAGGGATCGCCGTTCCGGCCCTGGGCCGGGCCGGACGCCACGCTCTGCGCGTGGAGGGCGTGACGGCTGGCCCCCACATGTATCGGCACGAGGTCTTCCGCACCGGAGCCGCGGTGGACGGGTATCCGCAGGGGAGCGACGTGGGTCCCGACGGTCGGGCGATCCTCCTGGCCTACGCCTACGCCGCTCCGGCCACGGGGTGGGGCACCGACGCGTCCCTCGCCCTCGAGGAGCGCAGCGCCGACGCGTGGTCCAGGTCCCCGATCGAGGCCGATGCGCTGGTCCTCCTCGAAGATCGGGCGGAAGAGCTGCGGGCGCGGTTGGCGGCGACGGTGACCCGCGAGTTCCTCGAAGCCCGGATGGGCGCCCGGGTCACCCTGGGGGGTGAGCGCATCCGCAACTTCGCGTTCCAGACGGGTGCCCATCGGTGGAGTTGGACGGCTCGGGTGGGGCTCTGGCGGGCGTTCTGAGCTCCCGCGGCGCATCCCCTTTCCCAAGCTCCTTCCATCCCCCAACGTACGTGTCATGGATCGTTCGAGATCGCAGGCCCGGGACATCGTGGCCCGGGGCGTGAGCGCCTGGGAGCGGGACGACTTCGAGTCGGCCCTGGGCACCTTCCGGGAGGTCCTCGCCGACCACCCCTACTTCGCGGACGTGCACAACAAGGCCGGGCTCTGCCTGGCCATGCTGAACCGTCCGGACGAGGCGCTGGACCACTTCGACGCGGCGCTGAAGCTCAACCCGGCCTACGCCGAAGCCCACCTGAACCGGGGGATCGTCCTCAACGAGGTGGGGCGCCACGACGAGGCCAAGGCGGCCCTCTCCCGCGCCAGTGAGCTGGACACGCGGGACTCCACGGCGTTCCCCTCCGACGTGGGGAACCGCATCGCCGTCACCCACGCCCAGCTCGGCGACCTGTACCTGGTGGCCAACCATCCCCAGGAAGCGGCCCGGCACTACGAGGCGGCGCTGGGCGTGCGCCCCCGCTTCATGGACATCCGGAGCAAGTTCGCGGAGGCCCTCATCGAGCTGGGCGATCTGGGTCGGGCCCGCGAGGAGCTGGAGACCGTGCTGGAGTCGCGCCCCGGGTTCGTGGGGGCGCGCATCCGCCTGGGGCTGGTGTACCACCGGCTCGGCGACAACCAGGCCGCGGTCCGGGAGTGGATGCGCTGCGCCCAGGACGACCCGGACGATATGCGCTCCCGGGCCTATCTGGCCACGGTGGGGGTGACGCTCCCCCTGGCCCAGGCCTGAGACGGCCCGTTCCTTGCTGCTATATTGGGGGCCGGCCCGCGCTGGGGCGCCGGCCTGCTGACCTCCTCCCCGGATCCATGCCTCTCGACACCCCTTCGCGCTCCTGCACCCCCCGCCGGCGCCTCGGCGGAGCCCTCGGGGCGGCTGCGTTGACGGCGTGGTCGCTGCTTTCGGCCGCCTGCTCCACGCGCGCCGATGAGGAGGGTACGATCCGCCGGGGGGACGAGGCCTTCGCCCAGGGCAAATACCCCCAGGCTCTGGCCGAGTACCGTCTGGCCGTGCGCCAGGGCGCCGACGACGCGCAGGCGCTCGCCCGGGTGGCCCACACCTACGCGGTGCTCGAGCGGGTGGACGACGCGGGGGCGTTCTACGACCAGGCGCTGGCCCTGGACTCGTCGTACGTGGACCAGGCCGTGGCCGACCTGATGCGGGTGGCCGAGATCGCGCACGCCCGGCGCGACCGATTCGCCATGGCCAGCGCCGTGGAGATCGCGGGGCGCCTCCGCCCGGGGATCGGCGTCTCCAGCATGTCCCTCGACCTGGCCCGCCACTACTTCCAGAGCGGCGAGTACGGCCGCGCGCTCCCCTTCTTCGAGAAGGCGCTGGCCGAGGTTCCCGACTCCGCCACCGCCCAGACCCTCTTCGAGGTGGGGCAGGCGTACGAGGAGATCGGCGACTGCAACCGCGCGCTGGTGTTCTTCGAGCGATACCTGGCCATGGGCGAGGGCGGCGACCCGAGCCAGGTCAACTGGCACATCGGCACGTGCGGGTTCAACCTGGCCCGGGAGATCCGGAGCGGCACCGACGTGCCCCCGGAGGAGCTGGACCGGGCGCTCCGGCTGGTGGAGCGCACCCTGGAGCTCGGGGAGCCGCGGAGCCTCCTGGCGCAGGCCTGGTTCGAGAAGGGGCTCATCCTCTCGGACCTGGGGGACTGTTCCGGCGCCATGCAGGCGCTCTCCCAGGTGGGGTCGGCGGAGAACTCGGCGGGGCTGACCGTCCGGGCGCTGGCCGTCTTCGACGAGATCCGCTTCGGGCGGGGGCTCGAGTTCCTCCGGGAGGGCCGGTGCCGGTGATGAGAGCCGTTGCCGCGCCCTCGGGAAACACGGCGGGCCACGCCGGGTACTCGAAATGGATGTCCACCCACATGCGGCGGTTCACGGTCCTGGCCCTTGTGGCCATCCCCCTCCTGGGGGCCTGCAAGTCCTCCAACCCGTACCAGGGGATGGACGCGCCCCAGCTCATGGCCCTGGGCCGCGAGAAGTTCGAGGCCCGGGACTGGGACGACGCCATCAGGGCGCTGGACCGACTCCTCCTGAGCTTCGGGGACGCCACCGAGGTCGCCGACGCCCGCCTGCTCATGGCGCGCGCCTACTCCGGGAAGGGCGACCACCTGACCGCGCGCTCCGAGTTCCAGCGCTTCCTGGACCGGTTCCCGGGACACGCCGAGGCTCCCTCCGCGTCGTTGGGGATGTGCTCCAGCCTGGTGGACCTGTCGCCCACGCCCCAGCGGGACCAGGGGTACACCAACGAGGCGATGACGTTGTGCCGGAACGTGGTGGTGGACTACGCGGGCACGCCCCAGGCCGAGGAGGCCGCGCGCCTGGCCGGCGAGATGCGACTGAAGCTCGCGCTGAAGGAGATGCTGAACGCCGACTTCTACTTCCGCCGCAAGCTCTGGGACTCGGCCATCATCTACTACGAGTTCGTCGTGTCGCTCTACGGCGACACCGAGTTCGCGCCCAGGGCCCTGCTCGGGATCTACCGCGCCAACGTGGCCATCGGGTATCAGGACCTGGCCGACGAGGCCAAGGAGCGCCTGCTGTCCGCGTATCCCGACTCGCCCGCCGCCGCGGAACTCCGCGTCAATGGCGCCGGGGCCTGAGGGGAGCTCCGAGGGCGGTTCCTCCCTCCGCGTCGGAGTGTTCGGCGGGACCTTCGATCCGCCCCACGTGGGACACGTGGCCGTCGCCCGCGACGTGGCCGATGCCCTGGCCCTGGACCGCGTGCTCTGGGTCCCGGCCCGCGTCTCCCCCCACAAGCTGACCCGTGCGGTCAGCGCGCCCGGCGTGCGCCTTGAGATGGTGCGGGCGGCGGCTTCGGCGGACGCCCGCTTCCAGATTTCGGAGGTGGAACTGGCGCGAGCGGGCCCGTCGTACACCGTGGACACGCTCCGCTCGCTCCGCGCCCGGTGGCCGTCCTCGGAGCTCTTCCTGATCCTGGGGGCCGACCAGCTCCGGGCGTTCGCGTCGTGGCGGGGGCCAGGGGAGATCCTCTCCCTGGCCACCCCGGCGCTCATGGACCGGGAGGGGGAGGCCGCTGCCGCCCTCGCCCCGGACCTCCCCGGGATGGAGCGGGCCGTCCACGTGCCGGTGACCCGGGTGGACGTGTCCGCCACCCGCGTCCGCGCCGCCGTGGCCGCCGGCGAGGACGTGTCGGGGATGGTGCCGGCCGGGGTGCTCGCGGTGATCGTGCGGGAGGGGCTGTACCGGGGTTGAGGCGGGCGGCTGCCGCGCCCCGGCCGACGGGGTGCGCGGCGCGCGCCCACGGTTACATTTCCAGGCTATGGACTTCAACGACACCTCCGTCCTCGTCACCGGCGGCGCCGGGTTCATCGGCTCGCACCTGGTGGAGAGCCTCGTGGCCCGGGGCGCCCGGGTGCGCGTCCTCGACGACTTCAGCACCGGGCGCCGCGAGAAGATCGAGCCCTGGCTCGACCGCATCGAGCTCCACGAGGCCTCCGTCACCGATCCGGACGCGTGCACCCGGGCGTGCGAGGGCGTGCGCTTCGTCCTCCACCAGGCGGCCCTCCCGTCGGTGCAACGCTCCGTCGCCGACCCGCGCCCGACCCACCACGTGAGTGCCACGGGGACGCTGAACATGCTCCACGCGGCCCGGGACGCGGGGGTGAGCCGCTTCGTGTACGCGGGCTCGTCGTCGGCCTACGGCGACACGCCCACGCTCCCGAAGCACGAGGACATGCCGTCGTTCCCCCGCTCGCCGTACGCCGTGGCCAAGCTGGCCGGGGAGCACTACGCCCAGGTGTTTCCCCGCCTCTTCGGCCTGGAGACGGTGGTGCTGCGCTACTTCAACGTGTTCGGGCCGCGCCAGGACCCGCGCTCGCCCTACTCGGCGGTGATCCCGCTCTTCATCGATGGCGCCCTGGACGGCCGGGCGCCGGTGATCAACGGCGACGGGGGCCAGACCCGGGACTTCACCTACGTGGAGAACGTGGTGGACGCGAACTTCCGTGCCTGCTTCGCCTCCGGCGAGGGCGTGGTGGGGGAGGTGTTCAACGTGGGGTGCGGCGAGCGCATCAGCATGGTGCGCCTCTGGGAGGAGCTGCGCTCCATCCTGGGTGTGGAGCTGGATGCCGTCGCGGGCCCGCCGCGCCCCGGCGACGTGCGTGACTCCCTCGCCGACCTGACGAGGATCCGCGCCCGCCTCGGCTACGAGGTGCGCGTGCCGCTGGCCGAGGGACTGCGCCGGACGGTGGCGTGGGTGCGGGAGATGCGCGACCGCCAGGGGCCGTCCGCCTGATGCGCCTCGACGAGGCCGCCCTGGCACGCTGGGGCGAGCGCATCGGCGAGACCGTGGACGCCCCTGTCTTCCTGGGGCTCCAGGGCCCCCTGGGCGCCGGGAAGTCGGTCCTCGCCCGGGCCATCGGCCAGGGGCTGGGCGTGGGCCAGCCCATGCCGTCCCCGTCGTTCAACCTCCAGTTCCGCTATCCTGCGAACCTGGGGGTGCAGGTGGTGCACATGGACCTCTACCGCCTGACGTCGTCCGACGAGCTCTGGGAGCTGGGGTGGGAGGAGCTGGGCCAGGCCAACGAGGTCGTGTTGGTGGAGTGGCCCGAGCGGGCGGAGGGGTTCCTCCCCGCCGACCACTGGCTCATCGAGCTCTCCCTGGTTCCGGGCAAGCCGCTCCTGCGCGACGTGGGCGTCGTCCGGGTGGGGCACCCCCCCGAGCTGGCCGGCTTCCCCATGAGCCTGGCCGGGGGCGGACCACCGGCGACGCCGTCCATTCCGCCTGCCATTCCACCGTCCACTCCGCCCTCCATCCCGCCGGCGCGCGGATGAGCGAGCCCCGCTTCCGGGAGGACGGGTTCTTCCTCGCCCTGGACACGTCCGGCTCCTCCGGGTTCGTGGCGGTGGGGCGGGGAGGCCAGGTGCTGGCCCGCACGCGCATGGAGCGGAAGGGCCAGCACGCCGCGCGCATGATCCCTGCGATCCGTCGCGTCCTCGGCGAGGCCAGCGTGGACGTGGGTGAGCTGTCCGGGGTGGTGGTGGGCGAAGGCCCGGGCTCGTTCACAGGCGTGCGCGTGGCCGCCGCCACCGCCAAAGGGCTGGTGCGGGGGTTGGGCGTGCCGCTCTGGGCCGTCTCCTCGCTGGCCACAGGCGCCGTGGGCGATCTGGGAGCGAGGGGCCCGGGCGTGCGCTACGTTCTCTTCGACGCCCGCGGCGAGCGCGTCTACGCTGCGTGCTACGGCGTGGGGAGCCGTGGCGTGGAGACGCTCGTCCCGCCCCACGCCGCCGAGCTCCGCGATCTGCTGGCCGGGGACGTGCCCGACGGTGCGCTGTTCGCCGGGGACGGCGCCGAGCGGCACCGCCGGGTCATCGAGGGCGCCGGGTTCCGGCTCCTCCCTCCCCCGGCGGGAGATCCGTCCGCCGATGCCCTCCTCCACCTCCTCGCCCTCCACCCCGACACCCCGCCGGTGCCCGAAGCGGAGCTGCCGACCTGGGAACCCCGGTACGTGAAGGCGTCCTCCGCCGAGCGCGAGTGGGCGCGCTGATCCGGAAGATGGCGCCCGGGGACGTGGACCGGGTGACCCAGCTCGAGGCCGAGTCGTTCACCTGCCCCTGGAGCGCCGAGTCGTTCGCGCACCTCCTGGAGCGGGACGGGTGCGAGCTCTGGGTCCTCGACGACCGGGAGGCCGGCGTGGTGGGGTACGGGGTGCTCTGGTGCATTCTGGACCAGGGGGAGCTGGCGAACTTCGCCGTAGCCCCGTCGCACCGGGGGAAGGGGCACGGCGGCCGCCTGCTCGCGCGCATGCTGGAGGTGGCGCGGGAGCGGGAGGTGGAGCGCATCTACCTGGAGGTTCGCGTCTCCAATGCCGCGGCGATCGGACTCTACCACGGGTTCGGGTTCACCGACCTGGGGCGGCGCAAGAAGTACTACGACAAGCCGGTGGAAGACGCGCTCATCATGGCGCTCGAGGTGTAGCTCCGGCGGGGCTCATCGGCGCATTCGCGGGTCCCGGGATGGGCGCCATCGTGGGGGCATGACGCTTCCCGAAGCCGCCTCTCCGCCTCCCATCCACGCCTGGTCCGCCGAGGACCGCCCCCGCGAGCGCCTTCGCACCGTGGGCGCGCGCCACCTGTCGGTGCGCGAGCTCCTGGCGATCTTGGTGGGGAGCGGAGGCGCGGGCGGCTCGGCGTTCCACGTCGCCGACCGCCTCCTCGCGTGGGCCGGCGGCTCCGTGCGCCGCCTGGGCGCGGCCGATCCGGGCTCCCTGGAGGGCGTGGCGGGCGTGG
>JBFYZE010000154.1:0-8362 GCA_041309665.1 Gemmatimonadales bacterium
CCTCTCACCAGGAGGTGAGCGCTTCCAGCCCCGCCACGGAGCGGTACATGTCACGGCTCGAGTGGCCCACCCCGGGGATCACCGACTCCCGGTGCGCGTGGCCGGAGAAGAAGTCGTCCATGAAGCGCACCAGGGCGCGGCCCCGGTCGAAGCGGCGCCGGCCCTGGAGGTTGGCTTCGCAGCTCACGTCCAGGTTGGCCGTGAGCGTGTCCGCTTCGCCGACCAGGATGCGCACGTCCCGACTCGTGAGCCGGTAGCGGATCCCAGGCTCGTCGGCGCCGCGGGCGTAGCTGTTGCGGTTGTGGGTGCCGTAGGGCCAGTCGTTCCAGGTAGGGCACCCCGCGGTGTCGGGGCGAGCGAACCCGCCCTCGGCGGGGCGCTCGGGCCCGAGCCAGAGGTACGTGGAGGGGTTGGCCACGACGAACCGCACGCGGAGGCCGATCAGGCCTTCGGGCGCCGGGCTCGATCCCGCGTACCGGTGCGTGAACTGGCCTCCCGCGGAGTGACCCGTCAGCACGATGCTGGCCAACGCCGGAAAGCGCTCCCGATCCGAGAGGACGCGGAGGAGCGTGTCGGCGGCCGCGAACGAGCTGATGCGTGACAGGGGGCTGTCCGAGGCGGACAGATCGCCCCGCTTCCATCCCTCTGTGGACCAGTAGGGCTCGTCGGAGCGCGGGGCGTCCTCCAGCGCCTGGAAGCGTGGGGCGACGACGAGCGTCGAGGAGAGGGTGCCCGCTGCCTGCAGCGCCGCCACCATGGTGCTGAAGTAGGCGTCGGCGTTGCGGTCCGTCCCGTGCACGACCACCACCGCCCGCTCCACCCGCATGTCACGCTTCCCCAGGGCGTACGTGCGGTACACCGGGAGGTAGCGGCCCAGCCCCAGGCTCAGCCTCTCCGCGCACTCGGCCGTCGCCACGACGCACTGGAGGGGCGGCGGGGGGGCCTCGGGCTCCGCCTCAGTGACGGCGTCCGAGCCGCAGCCCGCCAGGGCCGTGAGGAGGAGCAGCAACGTCAGGCGAGGGGCGCTCATGTTCATCCGGGGACGCGGCGATGGCGCAGCACCAGGCACCGATGACGAAGAAATAGTAATTGCAGAACGCCTTCTTGCCGAAGAGGAAGAGGAGCATGCACATGAGCCCGAGCGCCGCCGCGAAGCCGGCCGGCGTGCGGGGGATGCGCACCAAGGCGACGGCGTAGCCCGCCGCCAGGGCTGCCAGGCCGACGGCGACGACGGCCGCCGGCGCGAGGTCGAAGAAGGCGGGGGACAGGCCGGTGAGCACGCCGAGGGAGTCCACGCGCAGCGGCTCCCGGACCTGGAGCGCGACCACCGAGCGCCAGAAGCCTCCGGGGTCCCAGAGGAAGAAGGGGAGCGTCACGACAGCGGCCGAGGCACCGGCGCGGGCGAGGAGCCCGAGCGACCTGCGGCGACGGTCGGGGCCGGGGACGAGCCAGGGCACGAGGAGCGCTGCGACGACCAGGTACTGCTTAACCGCGAACAGGAGGCCGAGCGCCACGGGGAGCACGCGCGGGAATCGCCGAGCGCTCGCCACAACGAGCGCGAGGCAGAGGAGGGCGAAGGGTTCGGTCCATCCTTGCTCGAGGACGAAGAGGCTCCGCGGCGTGAACAGGAAGGCCATGGCGGCGAGCTTGGCTACCTCGCCGCCCCCGGCGACCGCCATCAGAACGGCCGTGGCGAGGAGGGCGGCCAGCTCGGCGTACCGGATGTCCCCGCCGAGGAGGTGTCCCGGCGCAGCGAGGAGGAGGCTGACGGGGGGGTACGGCAGGCCGAAGAGCACGCGTCCCCCGGCGGTCATCCCCTCAGGGTAGAAGCGGCCGTCGGGGTAGATGTTCGGGAAGGTGATGCCGTAGGGGCTGCGTCCCTCCTGGAGTGCCGTGATGGCCTCGCGGTGCACCGTCATGACATCGATGGGCGGGTCCGGGGAGGCGTGGATGAGCCAGATCCCGAGCCCGGCGTAGGCGGCCAGGGCGAGCGGGAACCAGGCCCGTCGCGCCCATGGGTCCGCTCGGGTCGAGGCGCCGAGGGCCGCGGCCGCGGCCAGGAGCCCGACGACGAGCGGAGGGTTGCCCCAGGGAGAGGGGGTCTCCAGATACTTCCCGGGGGATTGGACCGCCATCAAGGCGAGACACAACAGGATGCCGCCCGTGAGGACGCGTCGGGTCCACCGCCCGCCCTCGTCCCGGGTCGCCAGGCCCGCGCACCCGACCACCCCCAGGGCCAGCGCGAGGAGGATCCCCACGAGGGCCCGGATGTCGAAGTGGCCGCTGCTGATCTGCAGGGCGAGTCCGGCCACGATGACGGCGACTGCCAGTGCCGGCGTGCCTGGAGGTCTCAGGGTCCTTCTCCTCGGGCGAGGGTGGGGGCGGCCCCAGTGTGACCCGCGCCGGAAGCGGTGTCAATCGCCATGGTGCCGCCTGCCGCGTTGTTCGAGATTATCGGGGCCGGTGGGCCCCCCCGGTGGCCTCGGGGGCGCCCTCCCCGTGCGATGTCCCAAACGCCCTGGATCCAGGAACAGGCAGCGCCATGAACCGCCCCGCCCCCGTCGCCGAGCCCCACAAGATCAAGACCGTACGGCTCCTCGCCTTCCCCACGCTGGAGGAGCGCAAGAAGAACCTGGCCGACGCCGGCTTCAACGTCTTCAACCTCACGCCCGCGCAGATCACGTTCGACATGACTTCGGGGGGCACCAGCGCCATGAGCCAGGAGCAGCTGGCCGGGCAGCTTGTGGGCGACGAGGCGTATGCCGGGAGCCGGAACTTCGAGAGGCTCCAGCGGGCGGTGGCGGACGTGCTGGGCCACGGGTACGTGTGCCCCACGCACAACATCCTGGGCTCGATCAAGCTCATCGTCTCCACGATGGTGCCGGCTGGCTCCGTGATCCCCAGCAACGGCCGGGACCGGATGGACGTCCTCACCCCGAGGGACGTGGAGGTGGTGGACGTGCGCGACCGCTCCGAGCCCGTCTTCACCGGGAACCTGGACCTGGCCCGCCTGGAGGAGGCGCTCGCAGCGGGCAAGACGCCCGTGGTGGACGTCCAGGCCTTCGCAGACGGGCAGCACCCCATCAGCCTCGCCAACCTGCGCGCCGCCCGGGAGATCGCCGACCGGCACGGCGTCCGCCTCGTCCTGGACGGGTCGCGGATCATCGAGAACGCCTGGTACATCCAGCGCCACGAGGCCGGCCAGGCCGACCGGGACATCCGGAGCCTGGTGAAGCTGCTCGTGAAGACGAGCCACATCCTGCAGATGGATGGCGCCCAGGACCCGAAGGCGAACGCCGGCGGCATCCTCACCACCGACAACCCCGCCGACCACGAGCACTTCATCAACGAGGTGGTGGTCTTCGAGGGGTTGCACACTTACGGCGGCATGGCCGGCCGGACCATGGAGGTGCTGGCCAGGGGCATCGAGGAGATGGCGGACGAGGAGGAGGTCCACTGGGTGATGCACCAGACCGAGCGCTTCACCCAGCGCCTGCGCGACGCCGGGGTTCCGCTGGAGCGGGGATGCGACGGCGCCTACGTGCGCGCGGACAAGGTGCTCCCGAAGGCCGGCGCCACCGCCCGTGACACCTTCAGCGCGGCGCTCTACCTCCTCTCCGGGGTGCGCGCCGTGGCCATGCACCGGCGCGGGTCGGAGGGGCTGGTCCCGGTGCAGATCCCCCGCCTGGCCATGACGAACGAACAGCTCGACCAGGTCTCCGACGCCATCGTCTCGCTGGTGGAGCAGGCCGCGGGGATCGCCGCGCTCCAGGTGGTCGACGAGGGCGACTGGCGCGACCAGATGGCGTACCACTGGGTCTATCCCGACCTGGAGCCGTTCACCTTCGACACCTTCCCCTACCAGATCCACACGTTCGAGAGGATGGGCGGACTGTCCCGGGACCAGCGGGAGAAGGCCATCCGCGCCGCCGGCTACAACACCTTCCTCGTGCCCTCGGCCGACGTGGGGATCGACCTGCTCACCGACTCGGGGACGTCGGCGATGAGCACCGACCAGTGGTCGGCCTACGACGCCGCGAAGGCCACGGCCGCCACGTCGGAGGAGTATCACCGCCTCATGCAGGTGCTGAGCGACACCCTGGGGTACCAGTACAACATCCCCACCCACCAGGGACGCGCCGCGGAGCACATCCTGAGCCAGGTGATGATCCGCCCGGGCCAGTACGTGCCCGGCAACATGTATTTCACCACCACCCGCGAGCACCAGGAGATGGCCGGTGGCGTCTTCGTGGACGTCATCGTGGACGAGGCCCACGACCCCACCAGCCCCTTCCCGTGGAAGGGGAACATAGACCTGGCCAAGCTCCGCGCCGTGGTGGACGAGCACGGCGCCGGCCAGGTGGCCTACATCTCCTTCGAGCAGCCGGTGAACCTGGCCGGCGGCCAGCCCGTGAGCATGGACAACATGAAGGAGGTGTACGCGTACTGCTCGTCGCTGGGGATCCCGGTCTTCTTCGACTCCACGAGAGCGGTGGAGAACGCCTACATGATCCAGTGGAAGGACCCCCGCTACGGCGACACGCCGGTCAGGGACATCCTCCGTGAGATGATGATGTACGGCGACGGGTGCACGGTGAGCGGGAAGAAGGACTTCCTGATCAACATCGGCGGGCTCCTCGCCTTCCGCGACAACCCAGAGTGGGCCGAGGAGGCGGAGGAGCTCCTGCGCGTCTACGAGGGGAACGTCACCGATGGAGGGCTGTCCATCGCCGATCTGGCGGCCATCGCCCGGGGCGTGGAGGAGATGGTGGGCGACCGCTACATCCGCTCCCGCGTGCAGCAGACCCAGTTCCTGGGGAGGATGCTCCTGGACGCCGGGATCCCCATCGTGGAGCCGGTGGGCACCCACGCCGTCTTCCTCGACGCCAAGCGCTTCTTCCCCCACATCGACCAGGACGAGTTCCCCGCCCAGCGCCTGGCCGCGGAGATCTTCGTGGAGACGGGAGTGCGGGCCATGGAGCGGGGGAACGTGTCCAAGGGGCGGGACCACAAGACCGGGAAGAACTTCCGCCCGCCCCTGGAGTTGGTGCGGCTGACCATCTCCCGGCGGGTCTACACCAACGATCACATGCGCGCGGTGGCCGACGGCGTCATCCGGTTGTGGGAGAAGCGCGAGAGCATCAGGGGGCTCCGCTTCGTGTACGAGCCCGCGAAGCTACGCTTCTTCCAGGGGCGGTTCGAGCCGCTCTAGACGAGCTTGGAGGGTGGGGCCCGGCGGGCCCCGTCGAAGTCCATGGTCACACATGACCCGAGAGGCCGGGACGGCGGTTCCCTCGTGCGGCGCGCCTCGTGCTGGCCGGCGCTCGTTCTCCTGGGGTGCTTCCCGGGGTCCCCGGCCTTGGCCCAGGCCCTGGGGGACCTGGGTGACCCCAGGTTCGCCCACGCGGTGGCTACCCGCAGAGAGGAGGTCCTGGAGACGTCCCGCCGGGACGTGGCGCGGCGGCTGCTGGCGCTGGCCCACGCCGTCGCCCGGGGCCCGGAAGGAGTCACCCCGCTGCCGGTGGCACGCCTGGGTGAGGCGCAGCAGCTCGTGGACAGCGTCGCCCTCCTGGACGGGGAACTCGTGGAGGCAGCGTCCGAGGCCCTCGAGGCCAGGCGCGGCCTCCTCCGCGTGCTGGAGGACCAGGTCGCGGCCCTCCGGCGGAGCGCGGATGGGGCCGATCCGCAGGGGCGTGCGGCCCTCGCGGAGCAGATCGGCGACCTGGAGGCGGAGGTGCGGCAGCTCCGCGCCGAGGATGCGCGGGCCCCGGCGCCCCATCCCCTCTCCCCGGGAGCCTCCGCCCTCTCCACGCTGCTCCGCGCGGTCCGGGCGGAGAGCGCCCGACTTGGGACGCTCCGGTCCCTCCAGGACGAGCTCACGATCTTCATGGGCTGGCTCAGGGTCTTCGACGAGACGGGGCTGCCGCCCACCGTGAGGGCCGAGTCGGGAGGGGCGTCGGAGCCCGGGTGTGCCATCACGGCGTGCTCCGCCGACATGGCCGCGACGGCCGGCGACCTTCCCCTCGAGCTGTTCCGGCCCCACGGCGGGAGCGCCGGCGAGGGCGGGCAGGGCGCCGACGTCACCGTCGCGTCGCTCCTGCGCCTGGAGGAGCGGCTCCTCGTGCACGCCGGCGAGCCGGGTGGCGCCTCACCGGGTCCATGGCGGGCCCAGGGACCCGTGACCCGGGAGACGGGCGTGGGGCTCGGGTTGACGAGCTTCCGCCGCCACGACGAGGGCCGCGCGGGCCTCGGCCTGAAGGTCGGCTCGGCGCTCTATCTCACCCGCGCCGTGGGGACGAGCACCCAGCTCGCCCTCGAGCCGTGGGTGGGGGCGCGCTCTACCCACCTGGAGACGGGCAGCACGGCCGAGGTGGGCGCCGAGCTTCGGGAGACCCTCACCGGGGCCCTGGGTGCCGGGCGTGTCCGCTGGCAGGCGACCTCCTGGCAGAAGGGGCGATTCCTGTCCGACCCGCTCCCGCCTCCTGGCTATCTGGAGCCGGGACGGGGGGAGGGGGGCATGGTGGGCCGTGTCGCCTTCTTCCTCCGCTCCCCCTGGGCCGTGGAGGTGGGGGCGGGGGGCGACGTGGTGCGATACGGGCCCGACGATTGGAGCTCCCTGGATCGCCAGGGCGTCCAGGGGAGCGTCGCCCTCGCGCGCCACGCCGCGTCCCTCTCCGCCAGGATGACCTTCCTGGCCTCCCGGCACGGCTTCCCCCACGCCGGCGACTCGAGCCGGGTGGACACACGGATGGGAGTGGGCGCGGACGGGTCCCTGGAGGGGAAGGTCGTGGTCCGGCTCTCGGCCGGCGTGGCGTGGAACGACTCCCGAGTCTCCGCCTACGACTTCCGCTCGGAGCGTGCGGCGCTCGTCGTGTCCGCGCCCCTTGGAAGCGGCTCCGTCCAGGGGTACGGGGCCTTCACCCACCAGAGCTATCGGAACCCGGGCCCGGGGGAGGTGAGCCTGGGCCCGTCGGACGAGGACACGGGCACCCTGCTGGCGCTCCAGCTCACGAGGCCCCAGGGCGCCGGGCGCGCGCGGACCTGGCGGGTCGAGTGGGCGCGGAGCGAGACAGGGTTCGGGAGGGAGTCCTACCAGCGCCTCGGGGCCAGCGTGCAGGTGGCCTTCCGAGGCCTCGCAGGACGCTGACCCGCCGCTACGGCGTCGGGCTCGCGGCCAGCCACGTTTCGAAGGCCGCCGCGCCCTTCGCCAGCACGTCTTCCCGGCCGGTCTTCGTGATCGTCTTCCGCCCGCTGTCGATGACGATGAGCGTCGGGATCCACTCGACGTCGTACCGCTTGGCCAGCTCCATGATCTTCTCGCTGCCCAGAGGGATGGCCACCCATCCCATGCCGTATTCCCTCATGTACGCGGTCAGGTCGAGGGAAGCCGGGTCCACGCTGGCGAACACGATCTCGAACGGCTTGCCCGCTTTGCGGATCGCGTTGTAGGTGCTCACCAGCTCGGGGGTGAATCCCGCGCACGCGGGGCATGACCGCGACGCGAAGTAGATGCCGATGATGGACTGGCCCTGGAGAGCCACGAGGCTCGCCTGGCTCCCGTCCGCCCTGAGCAGCGTGCTCCCGAAGAGATCCGAGAGCGTGGGGGAGGACCCTCCGGGCAAGTCGTCGATGGAACCGTTACCGGTGATGTCCGAGCCGCAGGAGGCGGACAGGCAGCACAGGAGGCCCGCCACCACGGTGCGGGCCAGCGCGCGGCCCCGGACACCTTCACCTCCCATGATCCCTCCTCGACGCCGGCGGAGCCCCCGCGCGGCAGCCCACGCGAATCCACGAGCGGAACGTAGGGCGTGGGATGGGCCCTCGCCACGTCGAGCGCATCCTTGACCCCCTTGGACCGGGAGCCCCTACTTCGTCCACTCGATCACCCAGGTGAACTTGTCGCTCCCATTGGTCCAGGCGTTGGGGCGGAGCATCCGGACCATCTCCTGGCCCACGACGTTGTCTTTGGTGATGACGGTGAGCCCCACGAAGCCCTGAGCCTGCCGACTCCAATCGTCGTAGTCCACCGTCCAGTACTTCTGCGTGAGGCTGAAGCCGTCGGGCAGGTATTCGCCCAGGCCGGACGGGATCCTCCCGCGACTGACGTCGCCGGGGTAGGTGTGGCGGTCGGCGTGGTAGTTGAGCACGGCCACGCGTACCACCTGGAGGTCGCCCACGGCTTCTGCGGCCCGTGCCTTCACGATCGCCCGCTTGAGGTTGGGCAGGGCGATGGCGGTGAGGAAGGCCACGACCGCCACCACCACCATGAGTTCGGCCAAGGTGAAGCCGCTGCGGCACCGGCGCCGGCGACCCTCCGTCGTGCATTTCCGGTCGCGCATCACGGCCACACCTCCTCCATCAC
>JBFYZE010000155.1:0-16401 GCA_041309665.1 Gemmatimonadales bacterium
CCTCTCAAGCCCTCCCCTACTATTTGGAAGCGCTCGGCGCGCCTAGCTTTATGGACTCTCCGGATACCCGCCGGCGGAGGGCCGAATCCCGCGCGTTCCGAGGTCCTCGCCCGAGCGACGCCGACGGCGTTCCAGGAGTTCGTCACCAGCGGCCGGCGGCACACCCGCTGAGGGGTGCCGTCGCCCCACCTTCACACGGCAGCACGCATCCATCCCAAGGGAGCAACCATGAGCCGAGCCTTCGGCCCCCGCCGGGCTGAGTGGATCAAGGTCACGGAGCCCGGGGACCTGGGACTCTCCAAGGAGTCCCTCGCCCACCTGCAGGCCTTCGACATGGTATATCGGAGCCTGACGGCCATCCTCTTCAACTACGCCCAATCCGGACACCCGGGCGGATCCGTCTCGTCGGGGCACATCGTCACAGGCCTCCTCTTCGACGCCATGGACTACGACATCGGCGATCCGGTGCGCAGCGACGCCGACCTGATCTCCTACGCGGCCGGACACAAGGCCACGGGGCTGTATTCCATGTGGGCGCTCCGGGACGAGGTGGCGCGGGTGGCCCGGCCGGACCTGCTCCCCAAGGCGGTGAACCACCGCCTCCGCTTCGAAGATCTCCTGGGCTTCCGGCGCAATCCGCTCACCCACACGCCGCTCTTCAAGGAATTCGGGTCCAAAGCACTGGACGGCCATCCCACCCCCGCGACCCCGTTCGTGAAGCTCTCCACGGGCCCCTCGGGCGTCGGCGTCGGGGCCTCCCTGGGGATGGCGATCTCCCTGGCGGACTACTACGGGAAGAAGAGCGCCCCCCGGGTGCACGTCATCGAAGGTGAAGGCGGCATGACCCCCGGCCGCGTGTACGAGGCCGTGGCCGGCGCCTCGGTGGCCGGGCTCTCCAACGCCATCGTGCACGTGGACTGGAACCAGGCCTCGATCGATTCCAACCGGGTGACCCGGGAGGGCTCGAACCCGGGGGACTACGTGCAGTGGGACCCGATGGAGTTCTTCTACCTCCACGACTGGAACGTCGTCGAGGTCCCCGACGGGTTCGACTTCCCCATGGTGCTCACGGCCCAGCGCCTGGCGCTGAAGCTGGACAACGGCCAGCCCACGGCCGTGGTGTACCGCACGGAGAAGGGATGGCACTACGGCATCACCGGCAAGAAGTCCCACGGCGCGGGCCACAAGCTCTGCAGCGACGAGTACTACGAGGCCGTCTCGCCGCTCTTCGGAAGGGGAGGCCCGGGGCTCCCCCACTGCGGCGTGGACGGGCAGCGCTGCGCGGGAGCCAAGTACAAGGACCAGGTGGAGCAGTGCTACTGGATGACGCTGCAGAGGGTCCGGTCCCTGATGGAGGACCAGTACCGCTCCATGTGCGACGACATGGCGGGGCGGCTCGCGGCCGCGAAGGACCGCCTCGACGCGAAGCACCGCCGGCCGCGGGAGGGCGCCCCGGACATCGAGCGCATCTACGCGGTGGCCGATCCCGAGACGACACCCCCCTCCCTCGCGCTCGAGCCGGGGACGAGCGTGGCGCTCCGCATCCAGCTCGGGAAGGTGCTCGGCCATTTCAACAAGGCAAGCAATGGCGCCATGTTCGTCGCCGCCGCGGACCTGCTCGACTCCACGGCGGTCTCGGGCGGGGCCAAGGGCTTCCCGGAAGGCTACTTCCACACCGAGAAGAACCCGCTCGCCCGCTCCCTCTCCATCGGGGGGATCTGCGAGGACGGGATCGCCTGCATCCTGTGCGGCGCCTCCTCGCTTGGATTCCACACCGGTGCGGGCGCCTCGTACGGGGCCTTCATCGCGCCGCTGGGGCACATCGCCACCCGCGTCCACGCCATCGCGAACCAGATGCGCCGCGACGTGGAGGGGCCGGACACCCCCTTCCGCCCGGTCATCCTCATCATGGGTCACGCGGGCATGAAGACGGGTGAGGACGGGCCCACCCACGCCGATCCGCAGGCGCTCCAGCTGTACCAGGAGAACTTCGTGCCGGGGACGGCGGTGACGCTCACCCCGTGGGAGCCCCAGGAGATCTGGCCCCTCATGGCCGCGGCGTTCCGCGCCCGGCCGGCGCTCATCGCGCCCTACGTGACCAGGCCCAACGAACCCGTCCTGGATCGGGAGGCCCTGGGGCTGGCTCCGGCCTCCGCCGCGGCCGAGGGTCTGTACCGGCTGCGGGCCGCCCGGGGACGGAGGGACGGCACGCTGGTCCTCCAGGGGTCGGAGGTGGCCTACGAGTTCGTACAGTCGGCGCTCCCCATGCTGGAGGCCGACGGGATCGAGCTGGACGTCTTCTACGTGGCGAGCGTGGAGCTGTTCAATGCCCTCGCCGAGGAGCGTAAGGCCGCCATCTATCCCACCGAGCAGGCCCACGAGGCGATGGGCGTCACAGGGTTCACCTTCCCCACGCTCTATCGCTGGATCCGCTCGGATGTGGGGCTCGCCCACAGCATGCACCCCTTCATGAAGGGGCACTTCCTGGGAAGCGGCACCGGGGACATGGTGGTCTCCGAAGCCGGCATGAGCGGCGAGGGGCAGTACCGCCAGATCAAGCGGTACCTGGACGCCCTGACCCGGGCGAGGGGCAAGGGGAAAGCGAAGGTCTAGGTCGGCATCCGGCCACCCGGTCGGCTGCGGGCCCCGAAGGGGGGACGGGAACACCGTCCCCCCTTTCGTACGTCCAGCCACTTTCGCCGGGGGAGGATGGTGCGCGGACCGCGCGGCAAGTGCGCGTTTCCGCACGCATCAGGTGCGCGGAGTCGCGCACTCAGGCGTCCGCACGCCCTGTCCGACACCGGGCTGTTAGTCCATAACATATTCTACTGCAATGATATATGGGATTCTCTGGAAGTTGGGCACGGGCCTTGTAGAAAGAAGGGGCAGACGAAGGCGCGAGGCCTTCGGGACCCAAGGAGGACAGGATGAACGCCCCGACCACCCAGAACACGACGATCCCCGGCGGAACGGTTCCCCGCACCATCGGCCTCCACGGCCGGGTGGCAGTCTTCTCCGCCATGGCCGGCGGTGTGGCGGTGGGCGGCGTGCTGGTGGCCGCCATGACGCTCGCCGGACGGCTCAGCGGCAACGCCATCTTCTCCACGGCGACGGCGCTCTTCGCCGTCGGCGCCCTCCTCGGGCTGGTGCACGGCGCGATGCTCGGCTTCCTCGGGCGTCCAGCGGGCGTCACCCCCCACCAGGCCGGGCACGACCTGGGCCGTGCGGCCCTCTACCTCGTCCCCGGGCTCGCCGTCTCCTGGCTCGCCGCGATCTGGGTCGCCATGACGCTCGTGGCCTTCTACACGGGCCGGGTCGTCCCACTGGCCGGCGCCGCGGTGGGGTGGCTCGCCGCCGGCACGATCCTGGCCGCGACCGTGGTCCAGGCTCTGCGGGCCCTCCGGAACGCCTACGCCCGTTGGCCCGAGCGGCGCGCTGGCACCGTGCTGGCGGCCGCGTCGTTCGCCGCCCTGCTCATGCTTTTCGTCTCCGACCGACCCGAGATCTGGGGGATGCGCCTGCGTGTCACCGAGGTCGGAGCGGTCCTCCTCGCGTCGCTCCTGGCCGTCTGGGTGGCCGGCCCCCTCGTGACGCTGGCCCTGCGGCTCGCGCGCTCGGTCCCCTTCCCTCGCGCCATGGCAGGCCTGGGGTCGGCGCGGGTCACGGCCACCGACCTGGGCCTGGGGCTGGCGGTGGGACTGGTCGTGGGTCTCCTGGCGGTCCCCTTCGCCGGCCCCGCGTCGGCGCCGGCTGCGTTCGGATCGCTGGTCGTGGAGGTCAGCCAGGCGGTGGTGAACGAGGTCCTGCTCAGGCTCTTCCTCGTGACCGCGGTGGCATGGCTCCTCCTCCGCTGGCACCGGGTGCACGTCAACGAGGCCCTGGTGGGCGCCGTCCTCGCCGCCGCCCTGATCCAGGTCCTGCTCTACGCCCCCGGCGCCGCCGCCATCGGCTTCGCCTCCTGGACGGGGACCGCCCTCTTCCTGGTCATGGCCGTCGCGCTCCCGGCCACGGCCTTCGGCCTGGTCTTCTGGAAGCGTGGCTTCGCCCCCGCCCTGGTGGCGGACATGGCGGCGCTGGCGACCATCGCCTTCCTCGCCTGATGCACCTTCGCACTCCGTTGGGCCGAGGGGCCCCGGCGACTGCCGGGGCCCCTCTGTGCGTGTCCCGCGACGCGCCGGAAGGGCCGGATCCCGATGTGCTCCGGCCCGATCCGCGCGCCTGGTCCCGGCGGGCGCGCGATAACGCGCGGAACGTCCTTCCCGGTGCGCTCGCCGCGTGCTATGCTGTTCATGGATCTCGCAGGACCGCTTCTTCGCGTGGTCGCCGCTCCGGAGGCGGCTCCACATGAGCTGGGTACGGCGCGCTCGGTCTCTCCCGGTGCGCGGGAAGCTTCTGCTCACCGTCCTCGGTGCGGCCGTGGCGGCCCTCGGCGCCTCCACATACCTCTCCTTCCGCTACTGGGAGAACGAGGCTCTCGCCTCGGCGCAGCGCCAGGCGCTGCTCGCCGCGGCGTCCACCCAGGCCACCCTGGAATCGGCTATCCGCCTCGGGAAGCTGGCGCCCGCCCACCACGCGCTCACCCGGCTCCGTGACGGGGCCGACGTCACTCTGGCCCGGGTCTACGGACGGGACGGGCGCATCCTCCTGTCCGCCGACGCACACGAGGAGGGAACCCGGGCCGGTGCCGTCTTCATCCCCGACGCCGCGGAGCTCCCCCGCTCCGGGATCGTGAGGGCGTCGGCCGACAGGGAGGCGGTGCGCGCCTACCTGCCCGTGGCCATCCCCGAGGCCGGCGTGCTGGAGGTGGAGTTCTCCGTGGCGCCCACCATGGCCGCCATGGAGCGGGGCGCGCGCCTGGGGATGGGGCTCATGGCCGTTTCTCTCCTGGCCGTGGGGATCGTGGTGGTCACCATGTTCGAGCGGGAGGTCGTCGCGCCCCTGCACCGCATGGACGTGCTCCTTCGCGCCAGCGCGGACCGCCGCGGCGCCGACGCGCCCCGCAACGAGCTCTACAGCCTCGAGCAGTCGGTGGCGCACCTCCTCGAGAAGGAGCGGGCGGTGCAGGCCCAGGCGGCGGATCAGGGGCGGCAGTTGGCGGCGCGGGAAGGGCTGGCCCAGGTGGGCGAGCTCGCGGCGGAGATGGCGCACGAGTTCAAGCGCCCCCTCGCCTCCATCCGCACCGCGATGTCCGTCCTGCAGCAGGAGTACGAGCTGGACGACGGAGGCCGGGAGGTGCTCAAGGCGGTGGACGGCCAGCTGGAGCGCCTCCACGAGACCATGCAGGACCTCTTCTCCCTGGCGAAGCCGCTGGTCATGGAAGAGGGCGCCGTGGAGCTGGCCGAGGTCCTGGACGAGGCCCTATCCGAGCTGGTGGGCACGCCCGGGATCGCGAACGTCGAGGTGCACCGCGCGTACGCGCCCGGTGGAATCCATGTCCCCGGGGACGGCAGAAGGCTCCGCCAGGCTTTCCTCAACGTCATGGCCAACGGCGTGGAGGCCATGACCCCGGAGGGCGGCCACCTGACGCTCGCCATGCAGGCGCTCCCAGGCCGGTCGGTGGAGGTGTCCATCACCGACACGGGACACGGCCTCGAGCCCGACCAGGTGCAGAAGGCGCTCAGCCCCTTCTACTCCACCAAGCCGCTGGGCACCGGATTGGGCCTCCCCCTCGTCGCCCGGATCGTGGCGGCGCACGGAGGCGGGCTGGCCATCGAGAGCCGCCCGAGGCGAGGGACCACGGTGCGCATCACCCTGCCCGTGGTGGCCAGACCCGAGACCGGGAGGGCATGACATGCCCGAGCGCATCCTCCTCGTCGACGACGACGACCTCATCCGGACCGTGGTGGCCGAGCGCCTCAAGCGCAGGGGCTACGAGGTCACGGCGGCGCGTTGCCTGGCGGACGCGCGCAGCGCCATGAAGGGGAGCTTCTTCCCCGACGCCGCGCTCCTGGACATCCGGCTCCCGGACGGAAACGGCACCGAGCTCCTGGAGGAGCTCACCGCGGACGACGACATCCCCTGCATCATGATCACCGCACACGCGACGATCGAGTCGGCGGTGGAAGCGCTGAAGAAGGGCGCCGAGGACTACCTGGAGAAGCCGTTCTCGCTGGACCGGCTCGAGGCCACGCTGGAGGCGACGCTGGAGCGGACCCGGCTGCGCCGGGAGGTGCGCGCGCTGCGGCGGGCCGGGGGCGTGCGCGGGAACGTGATCGGGTCGAGCCCCGCCATGCGCCAGGTCCTCAACCTCATCGAGCGCATCGCGCCGGCCGACACCGCGACGGTCCTGCTCCTGGGGGAGACGGGCACCGGCAAGGGCCTCGTGTCCCGGCTCATCCACGACCTGAGCCCCCGCGCCGACCGCCCCTTCGTGCACGTTACCTGCTCGGCGCTGGCCGAGTCCCTCATGGAGTCGGAGCTCTTCGGCCACGAGAGGGGAGCGTTCACCGACGCACGCACGCTCAAGCGTGGGCTGGTGGAGGTGGCGCACGGCGGCACGCTCTTCCTGGACGAGATCGGCGAGCTCTCCATCGGGGTGCAGAGCAAGCTGCTGGGCTTCATCGAGGACAAGACCTTCCGCCGCGTGGGGGGCACGGACGATCTCAAGGTGGACGTGCGGGTGATCGCGGCCACCAACCGGCGGCTCGAGGACGAGGTGGCTGCGGGACGGTTCCGGGAGGACCTCTTCTACCGCCTCCGCGTGCTCCCCATCGAGCTTCCACCCCTCCGCCACCGGACCTCCGACATCCCCCTGCTCGCGGCGTCTTTCGTCGACCGGTTCAACCGGGAGTTCGGGAAGAAGGTGAAGGGGCTCACCGAGGAGGCGCGCGAGCTCCTGGATGCGTACCCCTGGCCGGGAAACGTCCGGGAGGTCTGCAACGTGGTGGAGCGCGCCGTGCTCCTCACCGAAGGGGACCACATCGACGTCGACTCCCTCCCGCCCGAGGTGCGGAACCAGCGAGCGGAAGGGGAGCAGCGCTCCGGCTCCTTCTCGCTGGGACCCGACGGCCTGGACCTGGAGCAGCTCGAGCACGACCTGCTCATGGAGGCGCTGCGCGTGGCCGAAGGAAACCGCACGGAAGCCGGCCGGCTCCTCGGCCTGAGCCGCCACCAGATCCGAAACCGCCTGAAGAAGTACGGAGTCGACGAATCGTGAGACGACCCGCCTGCGCCCGGCGCTTCCCGGGACCCGTCCTCCTGGCCTTCCTGGCCATCACGGCGGCGGCGCCCGTCCGGGCCCAGACGCCGCGGCCCTCGTGCGAGTCCTGCCACGGGGAGTTGGAGTTCCTCCGCCAGCACACGGAGAGCCTGGGGGAGGCGAGAGTCCTTCTCGCCCCGGCGGCGGTCCTCGCTGCCTCGGCCCACGGCGCGATGACGTGCGCGGACTGCCACGACGGCTTCCGCCGCTTCCCCCACCCGGAGACGTCCACCACCAAGCCGTGCGCCTCCTGCCACGAGGACATGGCAGCCAAGTGGCGGGAGGGCATACATGCCCTGGACGGCGCCGCCGAGTGTCGGGACTGCCACGGCACCCACGACGTGCTCGGCAAAGCGGCGCGCGCCACGCCCGAGGGGATCCATGCCATGCAGGACGCCTGCACCGCGTGCCACTATGCACCGGGGATCCCCGAGTCCGACCCCCACGTGGACTCGGTGTCGTGTGCGGGATGCCACGAGCCCCACGCCACCCTACCCGCCGAGGACGAGCGCTCCACCACCCACGTGCTCAACCAGGCGGCGACGTGCGGGGCGTGCCACGCGGACCAGGCGGCAGCATGGAAGGGCGACGTGCACGCCCGCGCCGTGCCCCGGCTCGCGACGCCGGGCGGCGGGCTTCCCGAGGGAATCTCCAGCGGCGAGGCCCCCGCGTGCACGGGGTGCCACGGGTCCCACGGCATCGTGCGGCCCGACGATGCCGGGTTCCGCGGCGAGATGGTCGAGAGTTGCGCCCACTGCCACGAGCACTACCGGGAGAGCTTCGCCGACTCCTACCACGGCCAGGCTGCGACGCTGGGCTCCCAGGCCGTGGCGACCTGCCACGATTGCCACGGATCCCACGGCGTCCATCCCGCGTCGGATCCGCGCTCCATGGTGCATGAGGCCAACGTCCTCGGGACGTGCCAGGCGTGCCACGAGCGCGCCACGCCCGGGTTCGCCCTCTTCCAGCCCCACGCCGACCACAACGACAGGGAGCGCTACCCGTTCGTGTACTGGTCCTACCACCTCATGACGGCACTCCTGGTGGGCACGTTCACGCTCTTCGGCATCCACACCGTGCTCTGGGTGGCCCGACTGAGCATCGACGCGATCCGGGGCGGCTCCCCCCACTCCCACCACGACGTCGGAGGCTGAGCCATGACCGTGCAGCCGCCTCGGCCTCCCCTGGCCATGGACGCCGCGCAGCGGGGCGAGGGGCCCTTCGTCTGGCGCTTCTCCCTGTATCACCGGCTGACCCACGCCACGCTCATCGTGTCGTTCTTCCTCCTGGTCATCACCGGGCTCCCCCTCCGCTTCAGCGAGGCGTTCTGGGCCGCGCCGCTCATGGCGCTCCTCGGGGGAGTGGAGATGGCCGGTCTCCTCCACCGCTTCGGCGCCATCCTGACCTTCGGCTATTTCGGCGCCCACCTCGCGTTCCTGGTGCGCAAGCTGGCCTCGGCGCCCGACCCCATGAAGCTCCTCTGGGG
Organism: Gemmatimonadales bacterium; assembly: GCA_041309665.1. Lineage (GTDB taxonomy): Bacteria > Gemmatimonadota > Gemmatimonadetes > Longimicrobiales > Gaopeijiaceae > SZUA-318. Next base: position 8,685 of record JBFYZE010000155.1, read on the forward strand.
GCCCGACTCCCTCGTGCCCCAGCCCCGGGACGTCCTGGACATCCTGGACCAGACCCGCTGGTACTTCGGCAAGGGCCCCCGTCCCCGCTTCGGACGGTGGAGCTACATGGAGAAGTTCGACTACTTCGCCGTGTTCTGGGGCGTCGGCATCATCGGCGGATCGGGGCTCATGCTCTGGTTCCCCGAGTTCTTCGCGCGCTTCGTGCCCGGATGGGTCTTCAACGTCGCCACCGTCGTGCACGCCGACGAGGCGCTCCTGGCGTCGGGCTTCATCTTCACCATCCACTTCTTCCACGTGCACTTCAGGCCCGAGAAGTTCCCTCTGGACGCCGTGATGTTCACGGGGAGGGCCACCAAGGCGTACATGGAGGAGGAGCACCCGCTGGTCCTCGACCAGATCATCGCGCACGAGTCCGAGCCATACTCCCTGGACCAGATCACCGACAGGCCCGCTCCGCCGCCCAGCCGCGCCGCCTCGCTCGTGGCCGCGGGCCTTGGGCTCCTGGCTGTGGCGGTCGGGCTGTCCCTCACCGGCATGATCCTATGGGCCGTCCTGCTGTCCTGACGCTGGCCGCGCTCGCGGTCCTCGGCTGCGAGCCTGCGCCCCGGACGGCAGCCGCCGGGGATCCCCACGCGGGCATGGCCTGCGCCGAATGCCACAACGGCGCCCTCGCGGACCGTGCGCAGCCCGCCGTGCCGCGCGCGTCGTGCGTCGCGTCCGGGTGCCATGCCGAGACGGTGCCTGCGAAGGTGACGCTGGCCACGGTGAGCTTCACCCACGCCGGTCACGGAGCCTCGGGGAGCCTGCCGGTGGACTGCGCCGGGTGCCACGTCCACAGGGCGGGCGGCGAGCCCCTGCACGCCGGCTCGGACGCATGCGGCCTCTGCCACGAAGACGCCCTCGCCGGCCGGCGCGGCGAGGATTGCCGTTACTGCCACTCTGCGCCGAACCATGTGGCCTTCACGAGCCAGGGCGTGGCCATCCCCCACCAGGGGCTCCCCTGGATCGAGGGGGGGTGCATGCGGTGTCACTATGCCGTGACCCTCCCGGCCCATGACGTACCCCTGGGGCGGTGCGCAGCGTGCCATGACGACGTGGAGAGGATCACGGCGTCGGGGATCGGGAAGGACCTCCACCCGGACCACACCGGGCTGGCTTGCGGGTCGTGCCACGAGCGCGACAACCATCGCATCCAGGCCATGAGCTCGGCGGTGGACCTGGAGTGCGGGGCCTGCCACAGCAACCAGCACGGCGTGGAGGTGCGCGAGGCAGGCCTCGGCGCCGGCACCTGCAATGCGTGCCACGGGGGAGTCCACGCCGGGCCCCAGCAGGTCCTCCTCGGGACCCTGCCCGACGCGGAGGCCACCCTGCCGTCCCAGCATTTCATGGATGGCGTCACGTGCGCGTCGTGCCACATCGCGCCCGACGATGCCGACCCCACCGTCCTCTCGGGTACCGCGCAGGCGTGCGTGCAGTGCCACCGCAGCGAGTACACGAAGGTGCTGACCTGGTGGAACCAGGGACTCGAGGAGCGTATCCGCCTCGTGGACCGCTACCTCTCGGGCGCCGAGGGCGCGGTGGCCGGACTCGCTTCGGACGACCCGGCGCCCCGGGCGGCGGCGCGGGCAAGGAGGCTGCTCGAGACCATCCGTGCGGCGGGCGGGCAGCACAACCTGCCCCTCGCCCATCGGACCTTCGAGGACGCGGTGGCGGGAGCGAGGGTTGCGTATCGCCTGGCAGGCGCAGGTGTGCCGCCGGCCCCCGACCTGGGTCGGGCTCCCCGCCAGGGGATCTGCGCGTTCTGCCACTACCAGCTCGAAGGGCCCGGGTTCTCCGAGCGCATGGATGATGCCTTCCACAGGGAGGTTTTGCGCTCGGGCGGCTGACAGGAGGTAGGCGGCCCCCGACGCTCTGCCCCTTCGATGCACATGGCCGCGGGGGGCCGCCTACCTCACGGCAGCAGCACGACCTTGCTCCACCCGGGTTCGCGGGCGGCGAAGCGGCGGTAGGCTTCGACTCCCTCCGAGAGCGGGAGGCGGTGCGAGATGAGCGTGGCGATGAGCGCGTGGTCGCGCTCCGCCACCTCGAGGGATGCGGGCATGTAGTGACGGGCGGAGCAACGGCCCGAGGCATAACGGAGGTTCCGGTCGTAGATCTCCCCGGGGGAGAGGGCGAGGTGGGGCTCCACGTGCACGCCCACCGCCGCCAGCCTCCCTCCCAGGCGGAGGAGATCCGCCGCCTGCCGCGTGGACTCGGGTGAGCCCACCGCCTCGATGGCGGCGTCGGCGCCCCGGCCCTCGGAGCGCTCCCGCACCCGAGCCAGCGTCTCGGGGCCGCCCTGCCCCGCAGGCGTGGCACCGAAGCGCGCGGCCATCTCCACGCGCGAGGGGACCGGATCCACGGCCATGACCTCACGGGCACCCCGCCCCAGCGCCGCACGGATGGAAAGGAGCCCCACGGGGCCACACCCCACTACAACCGCGAGGTCGCCCGGCGACACGTCGGCCAGGTCCACGGCGAACGCCGCGGTGGAAAGGATGTCCCCGGCCAGGAGCGCGACGGCGTCGTCCAGCCCCTCCGGGACACGCACGAGCGTGCCGTCGGCCAGGGGAACGCGCACCAGCTCGGCCTGGGCGCCCTGGAGCCCCCGGCCCCCCTGGACCCAACCGAAGAGCTGTCCGTGCACGCACCGGGCCGTGAGCCCGCGCCGGCAGTAGAAGCAGGTACCGCAACTGGTGCTGAAGGGCGCCACGACCCGGTCGCCCACGCGAAGGCCCTGCACGTCCGCGCCGGCCTCCACGATGTCGCCGAGCAGCTCGTGCCCCATGACCGTGCCCGGATCCAGGCCCCGCTCGCGGCCGAAGTAGGGGTGGAGGTCGGAGCCGCAGATCCCGGCGACGCGCACGCGCACGAGGACGTCGCCAGGCTCGAGGATGCGCGGGTCGGGAACGCGTTCGTAGGCCAGGCGCTCGACGTCCTGGAAGGTGATGGCATTCATGCAGGGAAGATACTACCGTCCCCACCACCATGGCCCGGGGGAGCCGACCGCTCGTCGCCCGGGATCCCGCGACCCGAGCTCCCATGCCTGCACCCCAGCCCGAGACCGAGCCGCTGCGGACGCCCCGTTGGCTGGGCGCGCTGACGCTGGCCGCCATCGCGGTGGGCGCGGCGCTCCGCTTCGCGTGGCCCGGGGACATCGAGTTCAAGGGGGACGAGCGGTGGATGTTCGAGCGAGCGCTCGACATGGCAAGCGAGGGTGCCTGGTCGTGGTCGGGGATGGAGTCGAGCGCGGTCCTCTCCAACCCGGGGGCCAGCGTGTGGGCCTTCGCGGCGCTGACGAGGGCGTTCGGGCTCGAGACCCCGCCGGCGCTCTCCATGGGCGTGGCCGCGTGCGGCGTCCTCGCGCTCCTGCTTGCGGCCTGGATGGCGTGGCGGGTCGTCGAGCCGGAGGGCAGGGAGGCATGGCTCTGGGGCGTGGTGCTGGCCGCCGTGAACCCCATCGCCATCGTGCTGCAGCGGAAGATCTGGGCCCAGTCCCTCCTCCCGCTGGCGGCGGTGGCGCTCTGGTGGTGCTGGATCCGGCGGGATCGGCGGGGAGGTGCCCTCGGCTGGGGCGCCCGGGGGATGCTCATGGGGCAGCTCCACCTGAGCGGTCTCTTCCTCGCGGCCGCGCTGGCCGCGTGGACGCGCTGGCGGGCCGGAGGCCCCCGGGCCTGCTGGCGGTGGTGGTGGGCCGGGACGCTGGTGGCGGCGCTCCCGCTCGTGCCCTGGGTGCTCCAGGCGGCTCCCGCGCTCCTCGTGGCCGCGGCGGAGAAGACGGCGGCGGCGGGACCCGACGGCGGGCTCGGGGCCCACCCCTGGTGGAACGTCTTCGTGCCGCGCTTCTGGGCGCTCTGGGCCAGCGAGCCGACGGGGCTCCTCCACCATCCCCTGAGGGAGCACTTCGCGGATTACCTGCGGTGGCCGTCGGTGGCAGGACGGCCGACATGGCTCATGGCGGCGGCCTCGATCGCTGCGTGGGGCGTGCTGGCCCGAGGGCTGTGGGCGGCCCGCCGGCTGCTGGCGGAGCCGGTGCGCCGGGGCGGCGAGGGAACGGCGGCGCTCCTCGGGGCGACGATGGTCCCGCTGGGCGCGATGCTCACGCTCACCACGCTGACGCTGTACCGGCACCACCTCATCGCGGTCTTCCCGCTCCCGCTGGTGTGGTTCGCGTGGATCGCCCTCGCCGGAGGCGGCCGGAAGGCCAGGTGGTGGCTTGCTGTGCTCGTCGCCGCCAACCTGGCCCTCAGCGCCGGATTCCTGCACTACATCCATGTCCACGGCGGGGCGCCCCGGGGCGACTATGGCGTGACCTGGCGGATGCAGAGCCAGGAGATTCCCCCGACATCGCGTCCCTGATTCCTTCCTTGCGCCTTTCCGGACTTTCGGTCTATGTTCGGGTCGTGCGCATCCCCTACGTCGAGCTCCACTGCCACTCGGGCTTCTCCTTCCTGGACGGAGCCTCCCACCCGGAGGAGCTGGTCCTCCGGGCCGAGGAGCTCGGCTACCCTGCCCTGGCCCTCACCGACCACAACGGGCTCTACGGCTCCATGGAGTTCGCGCACGCGGCCCGGAGCGCGGGGATCCGCCCCATCACGGGCGCCGAGGTGACGCTCCGGGAGTGCTTCCCCGGCCGGGAGGAGCCGGAGGGGGGGCACCACGTGACGCTCCTGGCCGAGACCCCAAGGGGATACGCCAACCTGTGCCGCCTCCTCACCCAGGCCCACATGGGGTCCCCCCGTGAGGACCCGCGCCTTCCCCTCCCCTCCCTCCTGGAATACTTCGAGGGGCTCATCCTCCTCACCGGGTGCCGCCGGAGCCCGGTGTGGGCGGCGCTCCGGTCCTCGGTGGCCGACGCCGAGGCGTTCACCCGCCTCCTGGTCCAGGCCTTCGGAGCGGGGAGCGTCTTCGTGGAGCTCCAGGACAACGCGGTGAAGGGCGACACCCAGCGGAACCGGGCCCTGGCCCGCCTGGCGGGGCGCATGGGGCTCGGCGTGGTGGCCACCGGCGACGTGCACTACCACCGGGCCGAGCGCTCGCGCCTCCAGGACGTGCTGGTCTCCATCAGGAACCGCACGACGCTGGACGGCTCCCACGGCCTTCGCCGGGGGAACCGCCGCTTCCACCTCCCCGAGCCATGGGAGATGCACCACCGCTTCCGCGCCCGCCCCGAGGCGCTCACCAACTCGGTGCTCATCGCCGAGCGGTGCGCCGCCTTCGACCTCACCGAGGACCTGGGCTACGAGTTCCCCGACTTCGAGGGGTCGGCGCGGGGCGGGGCCCTGGAGACGCTGGCCGCCCTCTGCCTGGATGGGATCTCACGGAAATACGAGGCGGGGAGCCGGGAGGAGCGCGACGCCGAGGCGCGCCTCCACACCGAGCTCAGGCTGGTGGACCTCCACGGGCTGGCGGGCTTCTTCCTGGTCTACCGGGACATCCTGGAGTTGGCCCGGGACGTGGCCCGCGAGACGCGCGCGGACTCCCCACGGGCCCGGGCCGGGCTTCCCCCGGGGCGTGGGCGGGGCTCGTCGGTCTCGTCCATCATCTGCTACCTCATCGGCCTCTCCCACATCGACCCGGTGAAGAACGACCTCTTCCTGGGCCGCTTCCTCAACGAGGCGCTTCGGAGCGTCCCGGACATCGACCTGGACTTCCCCCGGGACATCCGGGAGAAGCTCATCCTCCGGGTCTACGAGAAGTACGGGCACGAGCACACCGCCCTCGTGTGCACCTTCCCCACCTACCACCTCCGCTCGACGGTACGGGAGATCGGCAAGGTGCTGGACCTCCCCACCGGAGAGCTGGAGAAGCTGGCCAAGCTGGCCGAGCACCGCTCGGCGTCGGGGCTGGCCGACGAGATCGCCGCGCTCCCCGAGTTCAAGGAGCGCGCCGACGCCCCCCTCTGGAAGATGCTGGGCGAGCTGGCCGAGGACGTGGCCGGGCTCCCCCGCCACATCTCGCAGCACGTGGGGGGGATGATCATCTCGAGCCGCCCGCTCGTGGAGATCGTCCCCCTGGAGCCCGCCGCATGGGAGGGGCGGGTGCTCTGCCAGTGGGACAAGGACTCGTGCGAGGACGCGGGCTTCATCAAGATCGACTTCCTGGCGCTGGGGATGCTCTCCCTCGTGGAGGACGCCGCCGACCTCATCGCCGTGCGCACCGGCGAGGCCCCCGACCTCTCCCGCATCGACTTCCAGGACGAGGCGGTCTTCGACCGGATCTGCTCCGGCGACACGGTGGGGCTCTTCCAGGTGGAGAGCCGGGCCCAGATCCAGATGATCCGCCGCACCCGCCCGCGGAACCTGGAGGAGCTGGCCATCCAGGTGGCGCTCGTGCGCCCCGGCCCCATCGTGGGGGGAGCCGTGAACCCGTACGTGCGCCGCCGGGAGATGCTGCGGGAGAACCCTGGATTCCGCGTCCCCTACCCGCACCCTCTCCTGGAGAAGCCCCTGGCCGAGACGCTGGGCGTCGTCATCTACCAGGACCAGGTGCTCACCGTGAGCCAGGCGCTGGCGGGCTTCTCCGACGGCCAGGCCGAGTCGCTCCGGCGGGCCATGAGCCGCAAGCGCTCCAAGGAGGCGATGCAGGCCCACTGGGAAGCGTTCCGCGCGGGGGCGGCCACCAACGGGGTGGACGAGACCACCGCCCGGGAGGTCTTCCAGCAGGTCACGGCGTTCAGCGAGTTCGGCTTCCCCAAGTCCCACGCCGCCGCCTTCGGCCTCCTGGCGTACCAGTCGGCGTGGCTGCGCCACTACCACCCGCTGGAGTACTACGTGGCGCTCTTCAACAACCAGCCCATGGGCTTCTACTCCCTGGACGCCCTGGGACGGGACGCCCGGCGGAACGGGATCCGCACACTCCTCCCCGACGTGAACCGGAGCGAGGTGGAGTGCATCGCCGAGGGAGACGGCCTGCGCATCGGCCTGGGCTTCGTCCGCGGGTGGGGAAGCGAGATCGCCGACGGGGTGGTGGTGGAGCGGGAGCGGCGGGGGCCCTTCACCTCGCTGGCCGACTTCCTCCGGCGGACCCCGGCGGCGCTGAAGCGCCCGGCGGTGGAGAACCTGATCTGGGTGGGCGGGTTCGAGGAGCTGGGCCTCACCCGCCGGGAGCTCCTCTGGCAGGCCGGGCTCTGGCTGGGCCCGGAGTCCGACGACGACCGGAGCGGGGGACGGGACGACCACGCTCAGACCGAGCTCCCCCTGCACGACCCGTATGCCGGCCTCGCGTTCCCGGAGTTGGGTCCCGCGGACCGGATGGTGGCGGAGTACCGCATGCTCCACTTCTCGGCGGCGCTCCACCCCCTCTCCCTCCTCAAGGGCCAACTCCCCCCGGGGACCGTCACCTCCGACCGCCTCCCCCACCTCCACCAGCACGCCATGGTCCAGGTCGCCGGGCTGGTCACGGCCAGACAAAGACCTGGAACCGCGAAGGGCTATGTCTTCGTCCTGATGGAGGACGAGGCCGGCGCCGTGAACGTCATCGTCAAGCCCGACGTCTACGAGCGGGACAAGCACGCCGTCCGCCTTGAGCCCTTCGTGGCGGTGCGCGGCCACCTCCAGAAGGACGGAGCCAGCCTCAACGTCATCGCCGAAGAGGTCCGGGCGCTGCGGGTCGGGCGCCATGCCTCCCTCCCCGGGACGCTGGAGCACTGGGCGGACCCGGGCTGGCCGGGCGCCA
>JBFYZE010000156.1:0-2757 GCA_041309665.1 Gemmatimonadales bacterium
CGCGGACAAAGGTCTCTTGGACTAACTCCTCGGCTACGGGGGCCGAGCGCACCATGCGGTAGACAAAGGTATAGAGCGGCCCACGATAGCGGTCGACGAGTTTTCGAAAGGCACAGGGATCACCCGCGCAGGCTCGGCGCAGGACATCCTGTTCGTCCACCGCGGCGGCGGACTGAACAGAGGATCGTTTCGGCGCGCTCATTCTCTTGGCAATAACCGTGCCCCCGCGCGGATTTCCGGATCCAGCACGCGACTACTGGCCCTTGGCCGCGGCGGTGGTGAGCCAAGTTGCGATCTCGCTCGCCGGGGGGATCCTGCCGCTGCACTTGACCTCGCCGTCCACGACGAGCGCCGGAGTCATCATCACGCCGTAGCTCATGATGTCGTCGATCTTCTCGACCTTCTCCAGCTCGGCGCTGATGCCCGACGAGGCCACGGCGTTCTCCGCTTCGGCGAACAGTTTCTTGCACTTGGGGCAACCGGTTCCGAGGATCTGCACCTTCGTCGGCATGGTCGTCGTTTCCTTTCGTCGTGGTGTCGTGCGAGCCTTCGCGATTGCCCTGGCGTGGGCTCCCCTCATGCTAGCGCGCCGTAGATCATCCCCGCGGTGGCGGCCATCACCACCACGAGGGTCAGGAACACCAGCGTCTTCTTGGTGCCCATCATGCTCCGTATGACCAGGATGCTGGGCAGGGACAGCGCGGGGCCTGCCAGGAGGAGCGTGAGCGCGGGGCCCTTGCCCATGCCGCTTCCCATGAGCCCCTGGAGGATGGGGACTTCCGTGAGGGTCGCGAAGTACATGAACGCTCCCGCCACCGCCGCGAACAGGTTCGCGCCCAGGGAGTTGCCGCCGACCGATTGGGCCACCCACGCTCCGGGGATGAGCCCCTCGTGGCCGGGGCGTCCCAGGAGGAGGCCCGCCACCAGGATCCCGATGAAGAGGAGCGGGAAGATCTGCTTGGCGAAGCCCCATGAGGCGTAGAACCAGTCCCCGGCTTCGCCGCTGGACGTGCTCGCGCTGAGGGAAAGCCCGACCACCGCGGCGCCGAACGCGATGAGCGGCTCGTGGGGGAACGCGACGGCGAGGATGCCGGTGGCGACCACGACCGCCCCCACGTGGAGCGCGCTCATCCCGATCCATCGCACCAGCGTGAAAGCGAGGAGCAGCGCGAACCCTGAGGTGATCCGCCACTTGAGCGCGAAGATCGCGGCCCACACCCCCTCCGATGACCCGGGGGCGCCCCAGTTGGAGAACACGAGGACGCCCACCATGGCGGCGAAGAAGACCGCCGATTGCCAGAGGGGGCGGCCGTCGGCGCCGGTGTCGGGGAGGTCTGCAAACCCGCTGGCCCGCTCCTCCTCCGAGCGCCGGAAGATGAGGTGCATGAAGATGCCGATGAGGATCGAGAACACCACCGCTCCCACCGCCCGGGCGATGCCCATCTCCAGCCCGAGGATGCGGGCCGTTAGGATGATGGCCAGGACGTTGATGGCGGGCCCCGAGTAGAGGAACGCCGTGGCCGGCCCGATCCCGGCGCCGTTCATGTAGATGCCGCCGAAGAGGGGGAGCACCGTGCAGGAGCACACGGCCAGGATGGTACCGGACATCGACGCCACGCCGTAGGAGAGCAGCCTGGGCGCCTTGGGGCCAAGGTAGCGGAGCACCGAGCCCTGATTGACGAACACCGAGATGGCCCCGGCGATGAAGAACGCGGGGATCAGGCAGAGGAGGACGTGCTCCCGGGCGTACCACCTGGTGAGGGCCAGCGCCTCCACCACGGCGCCGTCGAAGCGTGGCGATCCGACGGGGAGGAAGTAGAAGAGCAGGAAGAGCCCGGCGATCCATGCCAGGGGCTTCCACTCCCGGGTCCAGTCGGTGGCGCCAGGGCTCATGCGGCCGCTCCGGGCGCGTCCGAGTTGGCCGCGCCCCGTGCCAGCCGGAGCTGGACGAGCCTTCCGGCCTCGGCGTGCGGGTCCCCGACCTCGAGGCCGGCCAGGAGCCCACGAACCATGACGAGGACGGCGGCCAGCTCGGGCGGGGGCTGGGAGGGCACGCGGTAGTACACCGTGACGCCGTCCCGCTCGGCCTCGAGCAGTCCGGCGTTGGCCATGTAGCGCAGGTGGCGTGACGCCTTGGACTGGGTGACGCCGAGAAGGCCCTCCACCTCGCAGACGCAGACGGGGCCGTGGCGGAAGAGGAGGCCCAGGATGCGGAGGCGCGTCTCCTCGGCCAGCGCCTTGAAGATGGACTCCAGAACGCGCATGGGCGGTGCCTCGGGAGGGTGTGGAAGTGTCATGGCCCAATATACCCGCCTAAGCGGGTAGATGGAAAGAGGTAGGTCGACTGTTCTGCGCTGCGTCGTAAGGTGCGCTTGGGTGCAGGTGCTTCGACATCCCTCTTGTTTGGCTTCGTAATGCAGACTTGAACACCCGTATGGCCGGTTATATGATCGTAATGCAAACGGTCGTCCGCCTCTCCTGGGGTCTCATGCGTCGCCTCGCACGCTTCACCGTCCTCGCCGCCGTTGCCTCCGCCGTCGTTGGAGCCCTGGCCCTGAAGCGCGCCACGCGGGTGGCCGAGGCCGACCTGATGCCCGTGTCGGTGCTCTCCGAGGAGATACCCGAGGAGCCGGTCCCTCCCACCTACGAGACCACCGGACCCGGGCTCCCTCGCCTCGTGGCCCTGGGGGACCGGGAGGGGTACATGGCCAAGGCGGACATCCTGGCCACCATGAACGGCCTCGGGATGCACGTGGA
>JBFYZE010000157.1:0-8085 GCA_041309665.1 Gemmatimonadales bacterium
GGTGCCGATGGGGTTCGCGGAGCACCCGGTGCCGGGGCGCCACGTGGTGGAGCTGGTGGGGGAGGCGATCGGGAAGTGGGTGGCGGCGCCGCACTGCGCGGCGCCGCCCTCGGGTCATCGCGGCCTGCGGGAGCGGGCCCACAGCCCGGCGACGGTGCCCTGGGCCAATGAGAAGCCCACGAAGCCCGCCCAGCGGTCGATGGTCCCTCCCAGGACCACCGCCGCCGCAAGGCCGGCGACGCTGCCAACGAGGCCGCCCGTCAGGGCCGAGGCGAAGGTGGTGTTCCTGCCGTCACTCCTGGCCGCCAGCTTGACGCCCAGGGCGGAGCCGACCACGCTGCCGCCGAAGAACCCAACCATGTCCCACCCCTCCCCGCCGAGGCCGTAGCCGATGCCGGACCCGGCAAGGAGCCCGACTGCGCTGCCCAGACAGCCGCCGACGATGAGATGGCCGGCGCTGGGCGTGGACGCGGCCGGAGGGAGAGCGAGGAGGCTCGCGCTCGGGCGAGCCGCGTTGGTGAAGGCGTCCGGCGCAAGGCGCTGGGCTGTGACGGACGAGGGGCCTGCGAGCGCGAAGAGCATCAGCGTGCAGGACAGGGCAGGCAGGAGGATCCGGGACCGGCCGTAGGTGGCCATGGTGCCTCCGCAGGAGGGTGCGTGACTGCAGGATAGTGCGTGACGTCCTTGGACGGCCATAGCAGCGTTGCTGACGCGGTTCACGGGGCGTACGCTTGCTGCATGACTCCCACCGACTACACCCGCGACCTCATCACCATCTGGGGCGCCGGGGCCATGGGCGGCTCCCTCGGCGCCTGGCTCATCCGCGCCCACCAGCGCGTTCTCCTCGTGGATGCCGACCGGGCCCACGCCCTCGCCATTGCGGAGCATGGGCTCCGCATCACCGGACCCGTGGACGAGTTCACCGTGGACGCCGCCTGCCTCCTCCCCGAGCAGGTGGAGCCGGGGCTGAAGTGCGTGCTCCTGGCGGTGAAAGCGCACCACACCGACGCGGCGTTGGACGTGCTCGCCCCGCTCCTGGCCGAAGACGGGTTCATCGTCTCGGTGCAGAACGGCCTCAATGAACTGACCATCGCGCGCAGGGTCGGAGAAGCGCGCACAGTCGGGTGCTTCGTGAACTTCGGCGCCGACGTGATGGAGCCGGGGGTGATCCAGCGCGGCAACCGCGGCGCGGTGGTCGTGGGTGAGCTGAACGGCGAGGCGACATCACGGCTGCGGGAACTCCACCGCCTCCTCCGCCTCTTCGAGCCCGACGCGATCGCAACCGACAACATCTGGGGCTTTCTGTGGGGGAAGCTGGCCTACGGAAGCATGCTCTTCGCCACCGCCCTGGCCGACGCATCCATCGCCGACGTGCTCGCGTCGGAGCCCCACCGCCCGGTGATCATCGAGCTGGCCCGGGAGGTGATGCGCGTGGCCTACGCCAGGGGCGTGCGCCCGGAGGGCTTCGACGGCTTCAACCCGCGCGCCTTCGGCCCCACCGCGCTCGACGTGGATTCACGGGACAGCCTGGACCGGCTCGTGGCCTTCAATCGAGCCTCGGCCAAGAGCCACAGCGGGATCTGGCGCGACATCGCCGTGCGCAAGCGCAAGACCGAGGTGGACGCCCAGATCGCGCCCATCGCCACGCTCGGCGCCGAGGCGGGCGTGGACACGCCGCTGGTGCGGCGCCTGGTCGCGCTCATCCACGACGTGGAGGAGGGGCGCCGGCCGCAGAGCTGGGAGACGCTGGGGGCGCTGGGGGCGTAGCTCCCTTCCGCCGGCTTTCGCTCTCTCAGATCCCCCGCTCGTACAGGTCCGTGGGATCCATGGCGTTCAGCTCCACCAGGAAGTCGGCCAGCTTCGTGGTGAGGGCGTCGAAGTACGCTGCGCCCTTCGCCGCCGTTGCCGGGGCCGGATCGCCCACGCCCGTGTCGTCGGTGACGCGCGTCCACTGGCGCGGCGCCCATGCCCACCGCTCGCGGAAGGCCTTCACCTTCCAGTCGCGCGCCCGGCCGGGGCCCGCCTCGTCCAGGGGGAGGACCAGGTCGGGGTGCAGGTGCATCATGACGCTCGTCTCCAGCTCGCCAGCATGGTCGCCCGGGTCCACGAAGTCCCCCGTGAGCCCGGGGACCGTCCACCAGTTCGTCGTGCACAGGAAGAGGGGCGTGCGCATCTGCAGCTCGCGGATCAACTGGCGGAAGTCGTTCCCGCCGTGGCCGTTCAGGATCAGCAGCTTGGACACCCTGTGGGCCTCGAGGCTCTCCACCACGTCCGCGAGCACCACGGCCTGGGTGCTGGGCTTCATGTTGATGACGAGGGGGATGTCCATCTGCTGCGCGTTCACGCCGAAAGGTATCCCGGGGAGGACGACGACCTTCGCACCGCGGTCCCACGCCTTGCGCGCCGCCTCCTCGGACACCGCCTGGCTCTCGTAGCAGTCGGTGCCGTAGGGGAGGTGGAGGTTGTGCGCTTCGGTGGCTCCCCAGGGGAGGATGGCGACGTCGTAGCCGTCCTCCCGGACGGTGGACCAGGTCGCTTCGGAGAGGACCCAGGGACGGGCGCTCATGAGGGCTCCTGAGGGGAGGGAATGGTGTCGGACGGCCCGAGCTCCTGCCGCAGGACGCCGCCGCCGGGCATGTGGACCTCGCCTCCGAGCTGGAGCACGAGGGGGAGTGCGTCCACGTAGTCGGCGGCGCGGCGGATGCGGCCGTCCTCCATCTGGATGAGGGTGATGCCGTTGAGCACCACCTCCCGCCCGGTGACCACGGGCAGGAAGGACCCGATGGGCTGGTCCTGGATCCCGGTGAACACCCACTCGGCCACCGCCCCCGTGGCGGTCAGGTGCACGTCCATGACGTCCACGCTTACCGCCGTGGCCCAGCGGGTGCCGCCCGTGATGTAGCCGGCGATCTCCTGCAGCCCGCGGTACTGGTGCTGGTTGGCGTAGTCGTCGTAGGTGGCGTCGGGGTGGAAGAGCCCGGCGATGTCGTCGGCGTTGCCCGAGCCCACCATGGCCAGGAGGGTGCGGATGGCGAACTCGTTCTCCGCCTCCGCCTGGGACGTCCCCGGCGCCGCGGGCGAGCACGCTGCGAGGAGCGCCAGGGCCAGCACGGCGACGCGGCCCGACGGGGTGAGACCGGGTGCATCGGCCGCTCGGCTCTGCTTCATGGTCATGGGTCCACCTCCACCACGACTCCGGTGGGCGTGAGGGTCAGTCGGGGAAGGATGGGGACGATCCGTCGCCCGCGCAGCCCCGCCAGCGCCGTGTCCACGGTGGAATGGGCGGCGAGGTCCTCGAGGGTGCGCAGGGTGGGGAAGATCAGGGGGAGTGCGCCCTCCCGGTTGCGGCGGAGCGCGGCGGACGGCGTGATCCAGAGGGCCCCGGTCATCTCCCGGGGGTCCACCACCGGGCGCGCGTCCGCCCGCACGCGGGCCGCGAAGAAGCGGGTGTCGAAGCGGCGCGGCTCGACCTCGGGAGTGATCCAGTGGGCCATGTACTCCACCGCCGCGCCGTCCAGGCGGCACCCGAGGCGGTCCAGGACCTCGTGGAAGCGCGCCCGGTGCCCCATGAGATGGTCGCGGAGCGCGTCCACGGTGGGGTCCTCTCCGGCCGTGGGAGGCGACGCGCCCTCCTCGTCCCTGGCCACCAGGATCCCGGTCTCCTCGAAGGCCTCCCGCAGGGCCGCCACGTAGTAGGCCACCGCGGGAGGCTCGCTCCAGGGCAGGTCCAGGCGCCGAGCCGCCGTCTCCGCATCCAGCCCATCGAGGCGGGCGAGGAGCAGCTTGTCCGCATCGGAGCGATCCACGCGCCCCCCGGGGAAGACCCAGGCTCCCGGGACGAAGGCGGCGGCGGGCTCGCGCTGGAGCAGGAGGACCTCCAGGCCTTCGGCGCCGTCGCGGAGGAGCGCGAGCGTGGCCGCGGGAATGGGCCAGGCGGCGCGCTCGGGCGGGTGGGCCACGCTCTCTGCGTAGCCCTCCGGGAGGCGATCGAAAGGGATGACGTGCCGCGTCACGTCAGCGCCCTGCCGCCATGCCGTCCTTGCGGGGGTCGGAGGCGGCGGCCCATCCGCGCGGGAGGCGCATGACCGCCTGGGCGCCGCCGAAGGCGACCCCGGCCGGATCGCGCAGCGTGTGACCCATGGCACGCAGTTTGTCCGCTACCTCCGCGGGGAGGTTCTCGATGGCCACGCTGGTCCCGCTGTAGTGCCGGAACCGGGGAGCGTCCACGGCCTCCTGGAGGTCCATTCCGAACTCCAGGAGGTTGAGGAGCACCTGCACGTGGCCCTGGGGCTGCATGGCCCCGCCCATGACCCCGTAAGAGAGCCAGGGTTGCCCATCCTTCGTGACGAACGCGGGGATGATGGTGTGGAAGGGACGCTTCCCGGGTGCCAGGCGATTGGGGTGTCCCGCCTCCAGCGTGAACCCCGCGCCGCGGTTCTGGAGGGCGAAGCCCGTCCCGGGGACCACCACGCCCGAGCCGAAGTACTCGAAGATGGAGCCGATGAAGGAGACCATGTTCCCGTGCTCGTCGGCCACGGACAGGTAGATGGTCTCGCTGTCGGTGGAGAAGGAGCCCGGGGCGGGGCGCTCGGCGGCTTGTGCGGGGTCGATGAGCGCGGCGCGGGCGCGCAGGTAGGCGGGGTCGAGCATGCGCTCGGGCGCCACCAGCATGTGGTCCGGGTCGGCCACGTGCCCGGCGAGGTCGGCGTACGCCAGCTTCTTGGCTTCGATGAGCGTGTGGAGGTACTCGGGCGAGTTGTGGCCCATGGCCTTCAGGTCGAACCCTTCCAGCATCTTCAGCATCTGGAGGGCTGCGATCCCCTGCCCCGCCGGGGGAAGCTCCCAGAGCGTATGGCCCTTGTAGTCCATCGAGAGGGGCTCGACCCACCGCACCCTCTGGGCCTTCAGGTCGTCCAGCGTCAGCCAGCCGCCCAGCGAGTCCAGGCCGGCGACGATCTCCTCTCCCAGGGCCCCGCCATACAGATCTCCCGCCCCGTTGGCTGCGATGCGCCGGAAGGTCCTGGCCAGGTCGGGGTTGCGGAACCACTGCCCCGCGCTCGGCGCCTCGCCGTTGACGAGGAAGGCGGCGGCTGCCCCGCCGTTCCGGCGCAGGAGGTCGGCGGTGTTCTGCCAGTCCCGCGCGATGATGGGGGTGACGGGGAACCCCCCCTCGGCGATGCGGATGGCCGGCTCCAGCGCCTGGGCGAGCGTCAGGGTGCCGTAGGTCGTCAGGAGCGCGTCCCACCCCGAGAGGGCACCGGGCACCGTGACGGCGCGCGGACCCTGGTACGGGACCGCGTCCGCCCCCTCGGCGAGGAGGGCCTCCGGCGAGGCCTTGGAGCCGGCGCGGCCGCTGGCGTCCAGCCCCACCAGCCTCCCCTCCTTCGCCGACCAGGCGATGGCGAACACGTCTCCGCCGATCCCGGTCATGTACGGCTCGGTGACGTTCAGCACCGCCGCCGCCGCCACGGCGGCGTCGAAGGCGTTTCCGCCGTTCTCCAGGATCCGCAGCGCCGCCCCGGTGGCCAGGGGCTGGCTGGTCCCCACCGCGCCCCGGGGGGCGTACACGGTGGAGCGGCCGGAGCGGGTGGCGGGGCTGTTCACCTGGGCGTGCGCCGCCGGGCAGGCCAGCGCCAGGGCGAGGAGGACGGGGAGAGCTCGCATGGGGCTTCCTCGGGGTGGGACGCGGGTGAGCAGGAGATGCTGATCATCGTGGGGTGCAGGTCGAGCGGAGAACAGCGAGGCGAGGGCCTATCCCTCCCGCTCCAGGATGCGCAGTTCACCGTGGAGACGGTCCCGGATGGCCTCCACCTCCTCACGGGTGCCGTGGGGCTCGCCCCAGTGGATGGGGACCACCACGGAGGCCGCGCATGCCGCCGCCGCCCGGACGGCCTCCTCGGACCCCATGGTGTAGTGGCCGTTGCAGGGGAGGAAGGCCACGTCGCAGCGGATCCCGAACATGGAGGGGAGGAAGTCGGTGTCTCCGGCGTGGTAGAACGTCACGCCACCCACCGTGAACACATAGCCCAGCCACGCCGCTTCGACGGGATGGAAGCGCTTCTCCACGTTGTGCGCCGGGACGGCCAGGATGTCGAGACCATCCAGT
This sequence comes from Gemmatimonadales bacterium, assembly GCA_041309665.1. Classification (GTDB taxonomy): domain Bacteria; phylum Gemmatimonadota; class Gemmatimonadetes; order Longimicrobiales; family Gaopeijiaceae; genus SZUA-318. Next base: position 6,107 of record JBFYZE010000157.1, read on the forward strand.
TGGAGCATATCCCCAGGGCGCATGAAGTGGTCCGCGTCGGCCAGGAGCTTCTTCATGCTCGCGGGGGCCACCACCACCGTGCGGGGCGTGTGGATCCGGTCGATGTCCCGCTCGCTGAAGTTGTCGTAGTGCGGGTGGGTGAGAAGGATGTAGTCCGCCTGGGAGGCCGCGGAGAGCCCGATGGGGTCCACGTGGATCTCCAGGCCCGCGCGCCGGATCCGCACCGACGAGCCCCGGAACCAGGTGACGCCGTCGAGGATGTCGCTCATGGGGGACTCCGCCAGCAGTAGCGCGCGGGGGAGCGAGGTGCCAAGCTAGGGCATTCCGTCCCGGGCCGAACTGGCAACGTAGCGATCCGCTGCGGGAGGCAATAGTGGCGTTGCGGCTCGACGCCGCCGCGCCAGATTGGCAGGGATTCATGCGCTCCGGGCATGGTTCCGGGGTGTGGAAGTGGCAAGGATCGTGCACCCTTGCCCCCGAGTCCCCACGCGCCAGAGCGCGGGGCGCCGTCGCAAGAGCCCCGGCGGACGACCGCCCGGGACCATCAAGAGAAGAGGAACCCATGGGCGAGCGCTTCAGCCTCCCGGTCCTGCCCCTCCGGGACACCGTGGTCTATCCCGGCGTCGCCGTGCCCATCTCCGCCGGCCGGCCCGGCACCGTCGAGGCGGTACAGGACGCGCTGGAGGGCGACCGCCGCCTCTTCGCCGTCGCCCAGCGGGAGAACGTGGACGACCCGGCACCCGACGTGCTGTACAGCATCGGCACGGTGGTGCGGGTCATCCAGACGCACCGGGTGCGTGGGGGTGTGCAGCTCCTCGTGCAGGGCGAGGGGCGGGCCCAGGCGCTCTCCTACGACAAGGACGGCCAGGCCATGCTCCGGGCCGTCCTCCTCCCCCTGGACCGGGTGGCGCCCCTGAACGTCGCCGACCCCGCCTTCCAGGCCCTCGACCACGAGCTCCGGCAGCGCGCCGCCGAGCTGGGCACCCGGCGGGGGGTCCCGGCCGAGGCGCTGAACCAGCTCATCCAGGGGGTGGACGATCCGGGTTCCTTCGCCGACCTGGTGGCCTTCTACCTGGAGCTTCCCACCGAGGACAAGCAGAAGCTCCTCGAGTCGCTGGACGACGAGGCGCGCATGCGTGCCGCGCTCGTGGCCGTGGAGCGCGAGCTGGCCCGTATCAACGCCCAGGAGGACATCCAGGCGAAGGTGCAGTCCGAGCTGGGCGAGCGGCAGAGGGAGATGCTCCTCCGCGAGCAGCTCAAGGCCATCCAGAAGGAGCTGGGGGAGGAGGAGGAGCGCGACGACGTCGAGGAGATGCGCAAGCGTATCGAGGGGCTCGAGCTCTCCGAGGAGCAGCGCACGGAGGTGGACCGGGAGCTCAGGCGCCTGGAGCGCACCAGCCCCCAGTCCGCCGAGTACCAGGTGATCCGCACGTTCCTCGAGTGGATCACCGAGCTCCCGTGGAACGAGCGCACCGAGGACAAGATCGACCTGGCCCGCTCCGAGGAGATCCTCCACGAGGACCACCACGGCCTCGAGGACGTGAAGGACCGCATCCTCGAGTTCCTGGCCGTTCGGAAGCTCCAGCTGGAGCGCGAGACCGACGAGGAGGAAGGCGCGGGCCCGGCCAAGGACGGCGCCGATGGGGAGATCACCGCCGAGGACATCCACCACACCGGACGCGGGCCGATCCTGCTCTTCGTCGGGCCTCCCGGCGTGGGCAAGACGTCCATCGCCCAGTCCATCGCCCGCTCCCTGAGCCGCAAGTACGTGCGCATCTCGCTGGGCGGCGCCCGCGACGAGGCGGACATCCGCGGGCACCGGCGCACCTACGTGGGCGCCATGCCGGGACGGATCGTGCAGGGGATGCGTCAGGCCAAGAGCAAGAACCCGGTCTTCCTGCTCGACGAGGTGGACAAGCTCGGCGTGTCGTTCCAGGGCGATCCCAGCTCGGCGCTGCTGGAAGTGCTGGATCCGGCCC
>JBFYZE010000158.1:0-4612 GCA_041309665.1 Gemmatimonadales bacterium
CACTGGGCGAGCCAGGAGCAGCGTGAACGCTGGCTCCCCCGCCTCGCTCAGGACACGGTGGGCGCCTATGCCCTCTCCGAGGCGGGGAGCGGCTCCGACGCCTTCGCGCTGGCGACCCGGGCCACGGCGGACGGCGACGGCTGGGTCCTCAACGGCCGCAAGATGTGTATCACCAACGCCCGGGAGGCGGGGCTCTTCCTCGTGTTCGCCACCGTGAACCCGGACCACGGCTACCGGGGCATCACGGCATTCCTGGTGGAGAAGGGCACCGAGGGCTTCACCGTGGGCAGGAAGGAGAACAAGCTCGGGATCCGGGCCTCGTCCACGTGCGAGCTCCTCCTCGACGAGGTCCGCGTGGGCCCCGACCAGGTGCTCGGCGAGGTGGGCAAGGGGTACAAGGTGGCCATCGAGACCCTCAACGAGGGCCGCATCGGGATCGGAGCCCAGATGGTCGGCCTGGCCCAGGGAGCGCTCGACCATACCGTGAAGTACGTGCAGGAGCGGGAGCAGTTCGGGCGCGCCGTCGGCTCGTTCCAGGGCGTCCAGTTCGAGCTCGCGGACATGGCCACGGAGATCGAAGCGGCCCGCCTGCTGGTCTACAACGCCGCCCGCCTCAAGGACGCCGGCGAGCCATTCCTGGGCCAGGCCGCCATGGCCAAGCTGTTCTCCTCGGAGGTGGCGCAGCGCGTCGCCTCCCGGTGCATCGACCTGTTCGGCGGCTACGGGCTCACCCGGGACTACCCCGTGGAGAAGCTCTACCGCGACGCCAAGGTCGGGACCATCTATGAGGGGACGTCGAACATGCAGAAGCAGACCATCGCCAAGCTCCTGCTGAGCTGACGGCCGGGACACCCACCCCAACGCGGAGCACCTTCGTGAACACCCTGACGCCTTCCCTCGGACTCGTGAGCTTCGGGCTCGGGGAGATGCTCCTGGTCGCCGGGGTCCTCATCCTCCTGTTCGGCGCCAAGAAGCTCCCGCAGCTGGCGAGGGGGCTCGGAGAGGGGATCCGGAACTTCAAGGGGGAGTTGAAGGACCCTTCCAAGGACGACCGGAAGAACGGTGAGTAGGGCCCACCCCCTCTCCAGGGTCGTCCTGGTCCTGGACCATCCCCAGGACGTGGTCAACATCGCGGCGGTCATCCGCGTGATGATGAACTTCGGGATCCCCAGGCTCCGCCTCGTGAACCCGAACGAGTTCGACGCCCACCGCATCGAGGGGATCGCGCACCGGAGCACGCGCATCATCGAGACCACCACCCTCCACGACACACTGCAGGACGCCGTGGCAGACTGCGTCCACGTGGTGGGGACCACCGCCCGGGCCCGCACGGCCGGCCGCACCTACGTGCGCCCCCGCGACGCCGGGGCGGACATCGTGGCGAGGGCGCGCCGGGGAAGGGTGGCCATCCTCTTCGGGCGGGAGGACAAGGGCCTCTTCAACGAGGGACTGGACCTGTGCCACTCGGTGGCCATCATCCCCACCGACCCGGCCTACTCCTCCCTGAACCTGGCCCAGGCGTGCCTGGTCATGGCCTACGAGGCCTTCCTGGCCGCCGAGACCGCGCCGCCGGTGTTCCCCAGGGGCCGGAGGGCCACCCGCCCCCCCACCCAGGAGGAGCTGGAGGTCACGTTCCGCGGGCTGGAGCACGGGCTCGCCGCCGTGGACTTCTTCAAGGCGAAGCGCCCGGCGATCATCATGCGGACCCTGCGCACCCTGGTCAGCCGGGCCGCGCCGGACCTGCGGGAGGCCAGGCTCCTGGGCGCCATGGGCTTCGAGGTGGGGCACTACGTCGAGCGGCTGAAGCGGCGCCCGACCGACCCGGACGGGCCCGCCGAGACGCCCTAGCGCTGCCCCGGGGGTTCCCGGGCCGTCCCCCGGGCTCTCCGGAATCCGTATCAGTTCTTTGTTGTTCGCCCATCCCTGCCGCCCTATTATGGGCAATCGGAGAACTGGCCTCACGCTCCCGCCCCCCAGGCGCGAGCCCTTTCAGAGTGTGCTCCATGCCGGCACCGTACACCCGGGCATCCCGCTCGAGCGTCGGGGAACGCTACCGCGTCCTCCTCGACATCGGACGGACCCTGGCGGGTACGTTGAGCCTGGACGAGTTGTACGCGGCGATCCACCGCGAGTCGGCCCGCGTATTGGAGGCTCCCGGCTTCTACGTGTCGCTCTATGATGCGGGGCGGGACGAGGCCACCATCGTCTACTTCGCGGACCGGGGAGACCAACAGAGGCCCGGCACCGTCTTTCCCGGGTCGAGGTCCGAGGTGCTGCGCGTGGCCAAGCCGGTGCTGGTCCGGGACGGCCTCGACGACCGGTCCATCCTCCACCTGGGCGCTGCGGACTCGGAGATCACCCGCTCGGCCATCTCGGCGCCCCTGGTCCACAAGGGCCGCCTCCTCGGCGCCATCAGCGCCCAGAGCTACGAGGCCGACGCGTACACCGAGGAGGACCTGGCCCTCCTCCAGGGGATCGCCGACCTGTCCGCGGTGGCCATGGAGAACGCCTCCCACGTGGCGGAGCTGGAGCGGCGGCGCCGCGAGGCCGAGCAGATCGAGGAGATCGGCCGGGCGCTCACCAGCTCCCTCGACGCCAAGGTCGTGCTCGGGAAGGTGATCCGGGCCGCGCTGGACATCCTCGACGTGGACGGGGCTTCCGTGTGGCTCTGCGACGGTCCCACGGGGCGCGTCGGCCGGGTGGCGGAGTCGGACGGCGCGGTCGCCCTTCCCATCGGGCTCACGTGGGACTTCGACGGTCCCATCGCCGAGCGCCTCGTCCAGAAGAAGGCGCCCGTGGTCATCGACGACCTGGCGGCCAGCCCCCTCGTCCCCGATCACGTCCGCCCGCACCTGGAGGCCGGCTCCGGGATGGGCGCCCCCCTCTTCGTCGGGGGCAACCTGGTGGGGATCCTCACCGCCGGGAGCCGGCGTCCGCGCCACTTCACCGACGACGACACGGCGGTGCTCCAGCGGCTCGCCAGCCAGGCGTCGGTGGCGCTGGAGAACGCGCGCCTCCACGCCAACCTGCAGGCGCTCTCGCTCTCCGATCCCCTCACCGGGCTCCCCAACCGCCGCCGCCTCCAGATCCACCTGGACAAGGAAGTGGCCGCCGCCCGGCGCGGCCGCGCCCTGGTGGTGGTGGTCTTCGACCTGGACGACTTCAAGATCGTCAACGACACCAAGGGCCACCTGGCCGGGGACGACATCCTGCGCGCGTTCGCCCAGATCCTGGACGAGGAGAACCGCGCCATGAACCTCGTGGCCCGCTACGGCGGCGACGAGTTCGTGTCCATCCTCTCCGACACGGGCATGGACGGGGCGCGTCCCTACATCAAGCGCGTCGTGGACCGGGTTGCTCACGACCCCATCATGAGCTCCATGGGCGTCTCGGTGAGCATCGGCCTGGCCGAGTTCGACCGGGCGTCCATGAAGACCATGGACGACATCGTCTCCGCCGCCGACTCCGACATGTACCGCGTGAAGGCCAAGCGCCAGAAGGCACGCCGCGCGGCGTCCTCCTGACCCGCGTCCATTCCCTTCCATGCCCGAGCAACTTCCCACCGCCGAGGTCCGGGAGCTCCTGGACTTCGCCGTGGAGTTGGCCCGCGCGGCCGGCGACCACACCCTCCGCTACTACGGTCACCTCGTGGACCATGCCCCCAAGGGGGACGGCAGCCCGGTGACCATCGCCGACCGGGAGGCGGAGGCGCTCATGCGGGAGCGCATCGCCAAGCGGTTCCCCGACCACGGCGTGCTGGGCGAGGAGTTCGGCGAGACCAGCCCCGGCGCCCGGGTGCGCTGGATCCTGGATCCCATCGACGGGACGCGCTCGTTCATGCGGGGCGTCCCCCTCTACGGGGTGCTGGTGGGCGTCGAGGTGGACGGTGTGGCGAGCGTGGGCGTGGCCCACTTCCCCCCGCTCCGGGAGACGGTGGCGGCAGGCTCGGGGCTGGGGTGCACTTCGAACGGGAAGGCGTGCCGCGTGTCCCCGGTCACCCGCCTCTCCGAGGCGCTCGTCCTCACCACCGATCTCCAGGCCCTGGCCCTCGACTCCGGGTGGGCCGAGCTCCAGCGCCGGGCGGGAACCGTCCGCGGCTGGGGGGATTGCTACGGCCACGCCCTCGTGGCGACGGGCCGGGCGGAGGTGATGATGGACCCCATCATGAATCCCTGGGACTCGGCCCCCTTCCTCCCCATCCTCACCGAGGCGGGAGGGCGCTTCACCACCCGGGAAGGCGTGGAGACCATCCACGGCGGATCCGCGGTGAGCACCAACGGGATGCTGCACCGGGAGGTGCTGGAGGCGCTGGGGGGATGACGCCGAGCGGAACGCTCCTCTACCTGTCGCGGCGGGACGTGGAGTCGCTCGAGCTTTCCATGTCCGACGTCATCGCTGCCGTGGAGGCGGCGTTGCGGGAGCGGGCGAACGGCACCGCCGAGATGCCGCCAAAGCCCGGCGTGCACCCGCTCCCCGACGCGTTCATCCACGCCATGCCCGCGTTCCTCGGAGGCATGGGCGCGGCGGGAATGAAGTGGGTCTCGGGCTTTCCCGCGAACCAGGCCCGGGGTCTCCCGTACATCTCCGGCCTCTTCATCCTCAACGACGTGGA
>JBFYZE010000159.1:0-5387 GCA_041309665.1 Gemmatimonadales bacterium
CCTCTACTCCTGGGACGCCTCGTCCACGTACATCCAGGCCCCGCCCTTCTTCCAGGGGATGCGGATGGAGGTGGACGAGCCCGGGGACATCCGGGGCGCCCGCGTGCTCGCGCTCCTGGGGCAGTCGGTGACCACCGACCACATCTCCCCGGCAGGGTCCATCCCGAAGGCCGAGCCGGCCGGACGGTACCTGCGCGAGCACGGAGTGGAGCCTCGCGACTTCAACACCTTCGGCGCGCGCCGGGGGAACCACGAGGTGATGATGCGCGGGACGTTCGGGAACGTGCGCATCAAGAACCTCATCCTCGACCGTGAGGGGGGCTACACGCTCCACTTCCCCACCGGCGAGGAGCTCCCCATCTACGACGCTTCCATGCGCTACCAGGCGGCTGGCACGCCCCTCGTGATCCTGGCGGGGACGGAGTACGGCACCGGAAGCTCCCGCGACTGGGCGGCCAAGGGGACGTTGCTCCTGGGCGTGAAGGCCGTCATCGCCGAGAGCTTCGAGCGGATCCACCGGAGCAACCTGGTGGGGATGGGCGTCCTCCCGCTGGAGTTCACCGGCGGGGCCTCGGCGCGGAGCCTCGGGCTCACCGGCCGGGAGGCCTTCGACCTCACCGGCATCGAGGCCGGGCTCGTCCCCGGGTGCCTCATCAGGGTCACGGCCACCGCGGAGGACGGGAAGGTGACCGCCTTCCAGGCCAAGGCGCGTCTCGACTCCGAGGTGGACGTGGAGTACTACCGCAACGGTGGAATCCTCCAGACCGTGCTCCGGAAGATGGCCAAGGGGGAGATGTAGGGCGCCGCCCCTTCTCTCATTCCTCCCGCAGTCCCGGCGGGGGTCCCAGGAGCTCCTGGAGGATCACGGCCTGGCGCAGCGAAGCCGGCCCCGACCTCAGGAGCGTGTGCAACACCGCCGAGGGGGCGGGCGCACCCCTGGCGACGCCCGCCAACGGGATCCCCGCCCGGCGTGCCGGCGCGGTGCCGTAATCCTGGTGGGAGAGGTGGACCGGATGATTGGCGGTGCCCTCCGTGAGCGGAGGTGCATCCACCGCCTTGGCCGCGACCCTGCCCAACGCCTTCCCCGTCCTGGGCTGTGCCGTGGAAGCACCGGCCCGCCTGGACGGCTTGGCCTGCTCCGACGGCCGCGGCCGCGGGGCCGACGGCTTGGGCCAGCCGGGAGGCCGGCTCTCGGGAGCCCTGGGAAGCGGGGCCTTCGGCGCCGGAGCGGGCGCTCTTGGCGCCGGGAGCTTCTGTGCTTTCGGGAGCTCCCCGCGGGCCAGGACCTGGATCTCCTCCCAGACCTCGGCGGGGATCAGTCCCTCGGACGAGGTCCTCGCACCCGCCGCGGTGCTCCCCTCCCCCAGCGGCTCCGCGCGCTCCGCGGCGGGCGCGGGCCGCATGCGGGCCTCGTCGCCCCGGGTCACCTCGTCGAAGGATGGATCTTCGTCGTAGGAGTGGGGAACGGTGCCCGCGTGAGGCTCCTCCTCCGGCCGGGGCCGGGCGCGCGGGCGACGCTGGGGAGGCTCCTCGGGAAGGGGCACGCCCTCGCCTCCGCCCTGTTTGGCCCTGCCCTTACGGGCCACGGCCTCCAGGACGGAGAAGAGAACGATGATCCCGACGAAGATGAGTTGTTCCACGGCCGGGCTCAGCCGCCCTGGGTCGAGTCCGTCGTGTCGGACCCGGGGCCCGCGATGGCCTTACGCATGGCCGTGTCGGCCTGGACGTTGCGGTACTTCACGTAGTCCATGACCCCCAGATTCCCGGCCCGGAGCGCCTCGGCCAGGGCCAGCGGCACCTGCGACTCGGCCCGCACCACCTCGGCCCGCATCTCCTCCACGCGGGCCCGCATCTCCTGCTCGAGGGCCACGGCCATGGCACGCCGTTCCTCGGCCCGGGCCTGGGCCACGCGCTTGTCGGCCTCCGCCTGGTCCGTCTGCAGCTCGGCGCCGATGTTCTTGCCCACGTCCACGTCGGCGATGTCGATGGAGAGGATCTCGAACGCGGTGCCGGCGTCGAGCCCCTTGGCCAGCACGGTCTTGGAGATGTTGTCGGGGTTCTCCAGCACCGCCTTGTGCGACACGGCGGAGCCGATGGTGGACACGATGCCCTCGCCCACGCGGGCCAGGATGGTCTCCTCGCCCGCGCCGCCCACCAGCCGGTTGATGTTCGCCCTCACCGTGACGCGCGCGATGGCGATGAGCTGGATCCCGTCCTTGGCCATGGCCGCCACCCGAGGCGTGTTGATGACCTTGGGGTTCACCGAGACCTGCACGGCCTCGAACACGTCGCGCCCCGCCAGGTCGATGGCCGCCGCCTGGTTGAAGGAGAGCTCGATGTTGGCCTTGTCGGCGCTGATGAGGGCCCCGACCACGCGGTCCACGCGGCCGCCCGCGAGGTAGTGCGCTTCCAGCGCGTTGATGTTCAGGTCGAGACCGGCCTTGGTGGCCGTGATCAGGGGCCTGACGATCCCCGCAGGTGACACCTTGCGGAGCCGCATCCCGACCAGGGTCCCGATGCCCACGTGCACGCCCGCGGACATGGCCTCGACCCAGAGCCGTACCGGGATGGCCCAGGCGACGAAGAAGATGAAGATGACCGCGAAGGCCAGGAAGACGACCTGCGTCGCCAGGAGTTCCTCTTGCATGATCCGATCCTCTCGGAGGGTTGGATGTACTTGTGCAGAGCGTCCCTTACTCGCCCGACTTGACCTGGGGCACCGCGCGCACCACGTGCCGGTACCCTTCTGCGCTCACCACGCGGATCACCGAGCCCGAGGGGATCCACTCGGCCTCGGAGACGACGTCCACCCGCTCGTCACCGAAGAGCCCGGTCCCCGAGGGCCTCAGGTCGGTGATGGCCTTCCCCTCCCGCCCCACCAGGTCCGTGCGGTGTGGAGCCGACTCGAAGCCCACGTCCCGGTCGGTCCGGGTGAGGAGGAAGACGCCGCTGCGGGCCAGGCGCGAGTTCCCCGGGAGCGAGCGGAGGATGACCCACGCGGAGACCAACACGATGAGGATGGAAGTGGTGAGGACCATGCCGGCTCGCGTGAAATCAGGTGTGGTAGGCAGGCCCCCGAGGAGGGCCATGAAGAGCCCGCCCAGGACGGCCACCGCGCCCAGGATTCCGAATAGCCCGAATCCGGGGATGATGAAGAACTCGACTCCGAGGAGGACCAGGCCGACGCCGAAGACGAGGATGTCCTCGAGCCCGGCGAGCCCCACGATCAGGTGCGAGCCGAAAAAGAGGGTGAGCGCGATGAGCCCCGCAACCCCCGCGATCCCGAAGCCGGGGGACTTGATCTCCACGATGAGCCCCAGGAACCCCAGGGAAAGCAGGAACGGGGCCACGATGGGGTTGGAGAAGAAGCGCACCAGGCGCTCGGCCCAGTTGACGCTCATGGACACCACGGGCGCGGTGCCCTGGCCCAGCACGACCAGGAGGCCGTCCATGTCCTCGACCGCCACGGCGTATCCGAGACCCACGGCCTCCTCGGTGGTGAGGGTGAGGAGCTTCCCCTTCTCCACCACACCGTCGATGGCCACGTCCTCGTCCACCATGGCCTCCGCCACCGCCGGGTCCAGCCCCCGCGCCTCGGCCAGGGCACGCATCTCCGAGCGCATGGCCGAGACGATCTTCTCCGAGGCCTTGGCGCCGCTGCCGTCCACCGGCGTGACGGCGCCCATGACCGAGCCGGGCCGCATGTACACCTGCTGCGTGGACAGGGCGATGAGCGCACCGGCGGAGAAAGCGCGCCGGTTCACGAACGCGTAGACCGGGACCTTCGAGTCCCGGATCGCGTCGGAGATGCGCTCGGCGGCGTCCACCCGGCCGCCGGGGGTGTCCAGGTCGAGGATGACGGCGGAGGCCCCCGCCGCGGCTGCCTCCTCCAACGAGCGCTCGATGAACGGGGCGATGCCCAGCTCGATGGTCCCCGTCACGGGCACGACGTACACGGGGCCGGGGCCCTGCGAGAGCCCGGGGAGCGTGACAACGCCGAGCGTCGCGGCCAACGCGACGGCCAGTGCGGCGGGACGCCGGATCATGATCCTCCTCCTGATGGGACTCTTGGGTACCGCGAAGTGGCCCTGCCGTTCCCGCTCCCACCCCTCACCCCGGGGAAACCGGCCGAGAGCGGGCGAACTCCCACCTCTACTTGAGTACGGGCCACCCCCGGGGAGCCTTCCCGGCGAGCTGATTCCGGCATGCCGTCGGAGCCGGGGGCGACGGGCCCCCGGCTCCCCCTCCGATCCCCGGCCGGGCGGCCTAGATCTGCCCGAAGAGCGTCTTCCCCTGGCTGAGCAGGTCGGAGCAGGCCGTCGCGACCCGCGCGGCCATCCCCTGCTCTCCTGCCTTCAGGTACGAGCGGGGGTCGTACAGCTTCTTGTTCCCCACCTCGCCGTCGATCTTCAACACCGCGTCGTAGTTCTTCAGCATGTGGTCGGCGATGGGGCGCGTGAACGCGTACTGGGTATCGGTGTCCACGTTCATCTTCACGACGCCGTACTCGAGCGTCTCGCGGATCTCCTCCAGCAGGCTCCCGCTCCCGCCGTGGAAGACCAGGTCCATCGCAGCCTTCGGGCCGTGCTTGGCGGTAACGGCGGCCTGGCCCTTCTTGAGGATCTCGGGCTTCAGCTTCACCGCGCCGGGCTTGTAGTGGCCGTGGACGTTGCCGAAAGTGGCGGCGAAGGTGAAGCGGCCGAGCTCGTGGAGCGCCTCGTACACCGCCACCATGTCCTCGGGCGTCGTGTAGAGCTTGGACGCGGGGGTGTCGTGGCTCCCCGATGCGCCGTCCTCCTCGCCGCCCACGACGCCGGCCTCCACCTCCAGGATGATCTCCTGAGCCGCGCACAGCTTCAGGATGTCCCGGGAGAGGGCCATGTTCTCAGCCAGAGGCAGGTTCGACGCGTCCAGCATGTGGTTCTGGAAGAGGTTGTTGAGCCCCTTCGCGCGCCTCTCGGCGGTGGCCTGGATCAGCGGCTTGAGGAAGGTGTCGGCCTTGTTGGGCGGGCAGTGGTCCGTGTTCAGTGCCACGAGCACGTTGTACTGCTCCGCGAGGCGGTGGGCCGCCTCCGCCAGCACGATGATCCCGAAGACGGTGTTCTTGTGCGCCGTGCCTGAGGCGAAATCGCCGGCGCCGGTGGAGAACTGGATGATGCCGTCGGACTTCGAGTCCGCGAAGCCCTTCAGGGCGGCATTGATGGTGATGATCGAGGTGCAGTTGATGGCCGGGTAGGCATAGTTGCCCTTCTGGGCCGCGTCGAGCATCTGGCGGAACTGCTTGGGAGTCGCGATGGGCATGGGGAAGTCGGTTGGGCGTGGAGCGGAGGGTACCCGTCCAATCTAACAGGCTTCCCGCCGGAGAGCGCGCCTCGCGGTGGGGTGGC
>JBFYZE010000160.1:0-6379 GCA_041309665.1 Gemmatimonadales bacterium
GAGTACCAGGGCTGGCCTGACGCCCCTACCTCAACACTCCGAACCGCCGGATGCGGACCCGCATGTCCGGTGGTGTGGGAGGGGGACAGCCGGGATCACCGGCTGCCCCCTATCCCGATTGCCTCTCGGCCCCGGGGCTCCTGTCCCGTGCAGCGGCCCCCGGGGGCCCCGGCCTTCCCACTTTCCCCCACCCCAGTCCGGACCCGACCCTCCCGCCGCCGGGCAATTCCGGAGGAATGCGAATAAAAACCGAAGGGTCTTCGGGCGACGTTCCTCCAGGCCGGGCCAGGGTTTCCGGCCTTCCGGCCTCGCGTGCCGATCCGGGAAAAATCGCCAAAAAGGACTCTTGACTCGTCGCTCCACCCGGCCGTATACTGGCTCCACGGTATCCCACTTCAACCCACTTCATCCCACCAGAGGGATGGCAGGGGTCGTTCTTGAGCGCCTTCCGGGGTCGGTACGAGCACCAGATGGACGAGAAGGGGCGGGTCAGCCTCCCCTCGGCGTTCCGCCGGGGCGAGGGTGAGGACCGCTTCGTCCTCCTCCAGTGGGAGAAGCCGTACCTGGCCCTCTTCCCGGAAGCGAAGTGGGAGGAGATCGAGGCGCGCCTCGGCGACTACAAGAAGGCGGGGCCGCAGGCCATGAACCACGTTCGCGTGCTCTACGCCAACCTCGTGGAGATCACGCCGGACAAGCAGGGGCGCATCCTCATTCCTGCGGGGCTCCAACAGGCCGCTTCCCTGTCCGGGACCGTGATCCTCCTGGGCACCAATGATCGCGTCGAGCTGTGGGACCCCGCGACGTACGAGCGGGTGGTGCAGGGCGGCGCCGGGGACTTCGAGCAGTTCGCCTACAAGCTGTTCGGTTGACCATGACCGCCTACCACGAGCCGGTTCTGGCCGAAGAGGTGCTGCGGTACCTCCGACCCTGCGACGGCGCCCTCCTCCTGGACGGCACCGTGGGCGGCGGCGGCCACACGCGCCTCCTCCTGGAGGCGTGCCCGGCGTGCAGGGTGGTGGCGGTGGACCGGGACCCGGAGGCGCTCGCCGAGGCGGAGCGGCTCCTTTCCCACGTCCGCGATCGCGTCCGCTTCCTCCACGGGCGCTTCGACGACGCCCCCGCCGACGCCGAGATCGTGGAGCGTGGACTGGACGGCGCGCTCCTCGACCTCGGGGTGAGCTCGCACCAGTTGGACGATGAGGCACGCGGCTTCGCCTTCCGCCGGGGCGTGGCACTGGATATGCGGATGGATCAGGCCCAGGAGGACGACGCGGCCGGCCTCCTCGCCGAGGCGAGTGAGGAGGAGCTGGCCCGCGTGTTCCGGGAGCTGGGCGAGGAGCCCCGCGCGCGCCGCCTCGCCCGCGAGGTCGTGAAGCGCCGGGCCACCGAGCCGCTCGCCTCCAGCGACGACCTGGTGGCGGCGCTTTCGGTGAGCCTCGGCCGGTCACCCACCGCCCAGGACAAGGCGCGGATCTTCCAGGCCGTGCGCATCGCCGTCAACGGAGAGCTCGAGTCGCTGGAGCGGGGGCTCCCCGCGCTGCGCGACGCGCTCAGGGAAGGCGGGGTGCTCGTGGTCATCGCGTACCACTCGCTGGAGGACAGGCTGGTGAAGCACGCGTTCCGCGAATGGAGCGCCGCGTGCGTGTGTCCGCCCGAGGTTCCCGTGTGCACCTGCCGTGGTCGCCCGCTCGGCGAGACGCTGACGAGGAAGCCCGTGCGGCCCGGCGACGACGAGCTGGCGAGGAACCCGCGCGCGCGCAGCGCCCGGCTCCGGGCCTGGCGGAGGGCCGCATGATCGAACTCGGCCCCTTCCTCCGCGCCGCGCTCGCCCTCGTCGCCCTGATCGCGTCCCTGTGGGGCGTGACCTGGCGCCAGAGCCGCGCCCTGGAAGCCATGTCGGCGTTGGACGAAACCCGCCGGCAGACGTCGCTGGCCGAGGCCGAGCGGGTGGACCTGGAGCGCGACATCCAGGTGCTGGAGAGCCGCGCGCGGGTGGTCCCAGAGGCCCGCGAGCGCCTGGGGATGCACATCGCCGCCAGCGCCGAGCTGGTCATTCTCGTTGGGGAGACGAAGCCGTGAACCGAATGGATTCCTCTCCGCGTCCCGGCGCGTGGCGCCGGCGCGTCGTGCTGGCCGGGTGGATGACGGGGGCGGTGGTGATCTGCCTGCGGGCCGGGCAGATCCAGGTGCTCCAGGGAAGGGAGTGGAGCGACCTCGCCGAAGCCCAGCACACCACCGACAAGGTGATGGCGGCGGCCCGGGGCGCGGTGCTGGACCGCGACGGCGCGTTCCTGTCGGTCTCCCGGGAGTCGTACCGCGTCAGCGTCGCGCCCCGCGAGGTCGAGGACGCCGCCGCCGTGGCGAAGCTCCTGCAGGACGTGCTCCAGGTTTCCCCCCGGAAGGCGCAGCAGCTCCTGTCCGCGGACCGCCGCTGGGCCGTGGTCCCCGGGAGCTTCCCCCCGTCGGTTCGCGAGCGGCTGAGCGGGGTGAGAGGCGTCTACCTGGACCGGGAGCTGGAGCGCTACCACCCGCACGGCGACCTGGCCCGCGCCGCGCTGGGCGTGGTGCTCGACGGCGCCGGGCAGGGCGGGATCGAGCAGGCGTTCGACGAGCTCCTGCGCGGCCATCCGGGAAGCGAGGTGGTGGCCCGGGACAACGAGGGACGGCCCATCCCCGGGGAGACCTACGTGGTGGAGGCTCCCCGCTCGGGCGGGCAGGTGGTCCTCACCCTCGACCTGGACCTGCAGGAGATCGCCCGTCAGGCGCTCACCGAGGCCATCGCATCGAGCCAGTCCCGGGGCGGAGACGTGCTCATCACCGACCCGGCCACCGGCGAGGTGCTGGCCCTGGTGTCCATCCGCGACGGCGAGACCACGGGGCTCGGCGTGGTGAACACGCCCTACGAGCCCGGCTCGACGCTGAAGCCGTTCACGGTTGCGGCTTTGCTGCAGAACAGGGCGGCCTCCCTCTCCGACATCGTGGAGACGGGCAACGGCACGTGGGCGGTGGCGGGGCGGGTGATCCACGATATCCATGCCGGCGGCACCATGACCATCGCCGAGGCCCTGCGCGAGTCGTCCAACGTGGGCATCGCCAAGGCGGCCCTCGCCCTCACCCCCGGGCACCAGTACGAGAACCTCCGCGACTTCGGCTTCGGCGTGGCCACGGGGATCGAGATCCCCGGCGAGGTGGGAGGGATCCTGCGCCGCCCCGATCGCTGGTCGGCCCAATCCCCGGCGTCGCTGGCCATCGGGTACGAGATCTCGGTGACGCCGCTCCAGATGGCCATGGCGTACGGGGCGCTGGCCAACGGCGGGCTGCTCATGCAGCCCCGCCTGGTGCGGGAGATACGGGACGTCGAGGGGCGCGTGGTGGAGAGCTTCGCTCCCCAGGTGGTGCGCCGCGTGGTGGACGAGAGCGTTGCCCGCTCGGTGAGCCGGGTGCTCGTGGACGTGGTGCAGGACGGCACCGGCACCGCCGCGGGGCTGGGCGTGTTCAAGGTCGCCGGCAAGACGGGCACCAGCCGCAGCTACGACTCGGACAAGGGATACGGCGCCGGGCACTTCGCGTCGTTCGTGGGCTTCTTCCCCGCGGAGGACCCGCAGCTCGTGGTCTTCGTGAAGCTCGAGAACCCCGAGGGCGCCTACTACGGGGGAGCCGTGGCCGCTCCCGTGACCCGGGCGACCATGGAGGCCGCCCTGGCGGCGCGCGCCACGCCCCTGAACCGGGGTAAGCTCCTGGAGTCGGTGCCGCCGGAAATGTTGGCGCCTCCTTCGCTCCCCGTGAGCTTCGCGGCCCGGCGCATCGATCCGCCCGCCCCCCCGGAGTATGGGGCCGCGTACGCAACGGAGCTCGGGGACGGCGAGGCGGCGGATGTGCTCGCCGGGGACGGCGCGGAACGCTTCGGCGACGGGGCCGTGGTCGAGAACGCGGCGCCCGGCGAGGCGGTGGGCGTGCCCCTCCCCGACGTGGCGGGGCTCCCCGCCCGGATCGCGGTCCGGCGCCTCCACGGCCTGGGCTTCCGGGTGCGGCACGAGGGCGCCGGGCTCATCGAGGGGACCTTCCCCGCCGCGGGGACGCGCCTGCAGCCCGGCGACACCGTCATCGTGGTGGTCCGACGGAGGACGGATGATTGATCGTCCCCTGACCCTGGACGCCGTGGGCCATGTCCTCCGGTCGGCCGGCCTCCTCCGGGAGATGCGCGGCCCGGGGGACGTCGCCGTTCTGGGCGTCAGTCAGGACAGCCGCTCCGTGCGCCCCGGGGACCTGTTCCTGGCCTGGAAGGGGACCACCGTGGACGCCCACGACCACGTGGGCGCCGCCGGGCGTGCCGGGGCGGTGGCCGCGGTGGTGGAGCGGCCCCTGGAGGCCTCGCTCCCCCAGCTGGTGGTGAGCGACGGGCGCAGCGCCGGCGCCCTGGCCGCGCACGCCGTCATGGGCGACCCGTCGCGCCGGCTCTTCCTCGTGGGGATCACGGGGACGAACGGCAAGACCACCACGGCCATGCTCGTCCGCCACCTGCTCTCGGCGCGCGGCCCATGCGCGGTGGTGGGTACGCTGGGGCTGGTGGATGCCGACGGTGTGCGCCCCGGCACCGAAGGGCTCACCACCCCCGGCCCGGTGCAGATGGCCGCCTGGCTCCGCCAGCTGGCCGACGAGGGCGTCTCCACCGTGGCCATGGAGGCTTCCTCCCACGCGCTGGAGCAGCGGCGGCTGGACGGGGTGCACTTCGCCGCAGGGGTGTTCACGAACCTCACCCAGGACCACCTGGACTACCACGGCGACCTGGCCAGCTACCTGGCGGCCAAGGCCCGGCTGGTCCCGCTCGTGGACGTGGGCGGCTGGCTCGTCGTGAACCGGGACGACCGAGCCTGGGACGCCCTCGACGCTGCCGGCCGCCACGTCCTGACCTTCGCCGTCGAAGCCGCCGCCGACGTGCGCGCCGAGGACGTGGTGTCCGACGCCCGCGGCTCGCGCTTCACGCTCGTGGTGGGAGGTTCACGAGCGGCCGTCGAGCTCCCGCTCCTGGGAGCCTACAACGTGGAGAACGCCCTGGCCGCCGCGGCCGTGGCGTCGGTGGCGGGGATGTCCGCCGGGGACGTCGCCCGCGCCCTGGCCACCGTCCCCCAGGTCACCGGCCGCCTGGAGATGGTTCTGCGGGAGCCGTTCGCGGTCCTCATCGACTTCGCCCACACCCCGGATGCCTTGCGGGGCGCGCTCGGGACGCTGAAGCCCCTCACCCGCGGACGGCTCATCGTGCTCTTCGGCGCCGGCGGCGACCGCGACCGCACCAAGCGGCGCCCCATGGCGGAGGCCGTGGCGCGCTTCGCCGACCTCGTCGTGCTGACGTCGGACAACCCGCGCACAGAGGACCCCGAGCTCATCCTCGACGACCTGTCCGAGGGCCTGCGGGGAAGGGCCTACACCCGCATCGTGGACAGGCGCAAGGCCATCCTCCACGCCCTCGCCCAGGCCCGTGCGGGCGACACCGTGGTCCTGGCCGGGAAGGGCCACGAGACCTATCAGGTCGTCGGGCGCGAAAAGCGCCCCTTCGACGAGCGTGTGGTGGTCCGGGAGTGCCTGGCCGAGTTGGGGGCCGCGTGAGCCACCTCGCCTGGAGCGACGCGACCGTGCGCTCGGCCTTGGGCCTGGCCGCCGCTCCCGCCCCGCAGAGGACGGTGTACTCGGGCGTCTCCACCGACTCCCGGACCGTCGAGCCCGGAGACCTGTACGTGGCCCTGGCGGGCGCGCGCTTCGACGGCCACGACTTCCTGGCCGACGCCCTGGCCCGGGGCGCCCGGGGCGCGGTGGTCTCCCGCCCGGTGGCGGTCGCCGGCGCTGCGCCGCTGTACCTCGTGGCGGACACGCTCGTGGCGCTCGGGGCCCTCGCCGCCCGGCGCCGGGCCGAGCTGCGGGTGCCCGTGGTGGCCATCACCGGCTCCGCGGGGAAGACCACGACCAAGGACCTCACCCGCGGCGCGCTCGCCGGCACGCTCCGCGTCCACGCCACCAAGGGGAACCTGAACAACCGCATCGGGATGCCTCTCACCCTCCTCGCCACCCCCGACGACGCGCAGGCGGTGGTGCTGGAGCTCGGCACCAACGAACCCGGCGAGATCGGCACCCTCGCCCGCATCGCGCGCGCCGACGTGGGCGTGCTCATCACCGTCGGCGAGGCCCACCTGGAGAAGCTGGGCTCGGTGGAAGGCGTCCTCGCGGAGAAGCTGGACCTCCTGCGCAACCTGGCGCCCGCGGGGCAGGCCGTGGTGGGCGACGAGCCCGACTTCCTCCCCGCCGCCGCCCGCGCCGCGTGCAGCCGCGTGCGCGTCGTCGGGTGGAGCGAGCGGGCCGACGCCGGCCTCCGCCCGGAGGACGTGGC
>JBFYZE010000161.1:0-4371 GCA_041309665.1 Gemmatimonadales bacterium
TGCCGGGGTCCACGCCGGCCTCGGCGAGCGACGCGTGCAGCGCCTCGAGGTCGGCCAGCCCGGCGGCGTCCAGCACGCGGAAGCGCTCCTCCCCCGCCAGCCGGCCGCCGGGCAGGGGGACCACGGTCCACGCGTACTCGGCACCCCGGGCCAGCGGGGCCACCGAGTCCGGGAGCGTCCAGGGACCGGCGCCCGCCACCTGGAAGCGGAGCGGAGCGCCGCCGGCCACCGGGCGGATCTGGAGGAGGTAGGCCTCCGCGCCCTCCATGGGCTGCCACGCGAAGGTGGGACGCTCCGCCGCCACGGCGCTCCCGAATGCAGGCACCAGCGGGTACGCGCCCGCCGGCGGGGGCCGACCGATGGCGCTTTCGGCCTCGGGGCGGCGCACCTGCCCCGCCTGCGCCAGCGTGCGCTCGGCACGGGCGTAGACCTCGGCGGCGCCCTCCCCCCCGACCGGGGCGATGGTCAGCGCCGTGGTGGCGGTGACCAGGCGCCCGTTGTTGAAGAGGAGCACCACCCGGCTGCCCCGGGCCACGTCCACCCGGTCCCGCTCCACCAGGCGGAGCCCCACCTTGATGGGGAGTTCCGTCCCCTCGGGGGCTTTCAGTACCTTCACCTCTCCCCGGAACTGGGACACCAGCGCCGTGGTAGCCTGAGCCGATGCGGTCACGGACGGTGCCCACAGGCACACGAAGGCGAGCGCCAGGGCGCGGGGGGCGCGTGGGGTGCGGAGCATCTCGGGAGCGGGAGGGTCTCGGGATGGGGCCGGGCCGGGGGAATCGAACGCTACGGTTACTCCCCGGTCTCGCCGGGGTTCCTGTGTATGACGCCCCGTGACGTTCTTGTTGCACACGTGCCCCATGTTCCACCACCCCACCCCCGGAGGACCCAGCAGGTGAGCGATCGCGGCACGCGGCGGGACATGAACCCGCTCTTCTTCCTGGGCGCGTCCCTGCGCTCGGCCGCCGCGTTTCCCCGCCACGCGCTCCCCCTGGCGGGGCGCACGGTCGTGAACCAGATCCGCTTCACCGCGGTCCACGCGCTCCCCATCCTGGTCGTCGCGTCCCTGGCGTTCGGGATCCCCCTGGTGCTGGCGGTCGCGCCCCTCACGTCGGGGCTGGGACTGGGCGAGACCGTGGACCGGGTCCTGGTCACCCTCGTCGTCCAGGAGCTGGGCCCGGTCGTGGCGGCGCTCCTCGTGGTGGTGCGCTCGGGGACGGCGGTGGTGGCCGAGCTGGCCACGGCGCGCATCACCGGCGAGCGCGAGGCGCTGGAGGGGCTGGGCGTGGACACGCTCCAGTACTACCTCCTCCCCCGCGTGGTGGCGTTCGCCGTTTCCGTCGCGCTCCTCGCCGTGTTCTTCGACGCCATCGTGCTGGGCGCGCTGGCGCTGGGGCGTGCCCGGGCCGGCGAGGGCGAGGCGTTCGCCGCGCTCGTCCGGGGCACCGTCGGCTCCGCCGACATCGGGCTCACCCTGCTCAAGGGCGCGGTCATGGGGACGGGCGTGGTGGCGTTCCCGGCGATGCAGGGGCTGGCGGCCGGCGACGACCCCACCCACATCCCCGTCGCCGTGAGCCGGGGCACGCTCCAGGCGTTCCTCTGGGTCCTCTTCGCGTCGGCGGGGTTCGCCGCCCTGAGGTTCGTCGCGTGAGCGCCGTCCTCCGCTTCGACGCGGTGCGGGCCCCGGTGCACGGGGACCTGGTGGGCGGCCCCTGGTCGTTCGCCGTGGAGCGCGGCGGCTTCCTGGCCCTGCAGGCGGCGCCGTCGGTGGCGGATACGGTGATGGCGCTGTGCACGGGCTCGGCAGAGCCCGACGAGGGTGACGTGGAGGTGCTCGGAGAGCGACCCGCGTCGCTCCCGCGCTTCCGCCGCTTCGCGCTCCTGCGCCGCATGGGTGTCGCCTTCCAGCGCGAGGGGCTGGTGAGCAACCTCTCGCTCGAGGAGAACCTGGTGATGCCCCTGGTGTTCGCCGACGGGCAGGCGTCCGCCCGCGCCCGGGCGGCGGCGGACGAGGCCATCCGGGAGCTGGGGCTGGAGGCCCATCGGGCTCGCCGCCCCGCCGCCCTCACCCGGGAGGCGCGGATCCTGGCGGCGCTGGCCCGCGCCGCTCTGCGCCGGCCCGAGCTGCTCGTGCTGGAGCACCTCACGGCAGGGCTCCCCGACGCGCTGGCCGCGAAGGCCCTCGCCTGGTGCCGGGGCCGGTCGGAGACGATCCTGGTGCTCGTCCCGGGCCCCAACGCGGCGCTTGACCGGCTGGCGGACGCGTGGCTGCCTCCCCTGAACGGACCCCGAGACCGAGGAGTGCCGGCATGAAGATCGAACGGGGGGACGTGAGCGTCGGACTCACCGTGCTCGCCGCCCTCGTCGTGGCGGTGGGCGGGTGGCTCTGGCTGACCCGCCCGGGCCAGGACTACTTCGCCCTCTTCACCGAGTACGACCTGGTGGAGGGGCTCACCGACCAGACGCCGGTGCGCCTCCAGGGGTTCGCGGTGGGGCGGGTGCAGTCCATCGCGCCCGTCGCCGACGCGGGCGGTGCGGTGGCGTTCCGTGTGGAGCTCCGGGTGGAGCGGAGGTATCTCGGAGAGGGGGGGCTCCGCATCCCCGAGGGGACGGTGGCGCGCGTCGCCTACCCGCCGGTGGTGGGCCTTCCGTTCATCATCCTGGAGCCGCCGCCGGAGGGAGGCGCCCCGGTGGCCGAGGGCACCGAGATCCCCGGGCTCCGCACCGAGCCGTTCCTGGACCAGGTCCAGGTCCTCACCGGCCAGCTCTCCTACACGGTGAACGAGACACTGCTGCGCACCATGCAGCTCATGGACTCGGTTCAGGGCACGCTGGGCAAGCTGGACCGCACGCTCACGACCACGTCCGCGGCCATCCCCGAGCTGCTCGAGAACCTGAACACCAGCATGGAGACCGCCCAGGCCCTCATGGTGCAGATGAGCGCCCAGGTGGACACCACGGCGCCCACGGTGCGCGCCTCGCTGGACTCGGCCAACGCGCTCCTCGGCGACTCGCGCCGCCTGGTCGGGGACGTGAGCGGGCTGATCGCCACCTCCCAGCCCCGGGCCGAGACCATCCTGGCGAGCCTGGACTCGCTCAGCTATCTACTCAACCACTTCATGAAGCAGGTGTCGGAGCGCCCCACACGCCTCATCACCGGCGTGCGGCCACCCCCACCGATGATCCGATGACCATGCTCACCTGGCGCGACGTCCTCGCCGTCACCGCCTCGGGGAACCCCGAACCCGCTCGGCGCGTGGAGCGCACCGACGCCGAGTGGCGCGCGCTCCTCGACCCCGACGAGTACCAGGTCACCCGCCTGAAGGGGACCGAGCGCCCGTTCAGCTCGGCCATGTGCTCGCGCTTCGAGCCCGGCCGCTACGCGTGCCGCTGCTGCGGGACCGTGCTCTTCGACTCGGGGGAGAAGTTCGACTCGGGGACCGGGTGGCCCTCGTTCACCCAGCCTGTGTCGCGTGAGGTGGTGGCCCACCACGTGGACCGCGCCCACGGCATGACCCGGGTGGAGGTCACCTGCAACGTGTGCGACGCCCATCTGGGGCACGTCTTCCCCGACGGTCCGGCGCCCAGCGGGCTCCGCTACTGCATCAACGCGCTGTCGCTGGCGAAGACCCCGCACCCGGACGGAGTGGGGTAGCCCCCACGTGCTCATCCTCGCCGTCGAGGTCCTCGCGCTCCTCGGGCTCGTCGCCCTGAACGGTTGGCTGGCCGCCTCCGAGATCGCGCTGGTGTCGTCGCGCCGCGCGCGCCTCCGGGCCATGGCGGAAGCCGGAACCCCGGGCGCCCGGGCCGCCCTCGAGCTTCTGGAGTCGCCCAACGATTTCCTCTCCACGGTGCAGGTGGGGATCACCGTCGTCGGCATCCTGGCCGGCGCGCTGGGCGGCGCCGCCTTGGGCGAGAGCGTTGGCGGGCTGCTGAACCCGTGGATGAACCCCAAGGTCGCCCTCCTGCTGGGGATCGCGCTCTCGGTGGCGGCGATCACCTACCTGAACGTGGTGGTGGGCGAGCTGGTCCCCAAGCGCCTCGCCCTCACCTCCCCCGAGCGCCTGGCGTGCGCCGTGGCGCCTCGCATGCGCGTGCTGGCGCGCATCGCGCGTCCGCTGGTGCTCGTCCTCTCGGCCTCCATGGAGGCGATCCTCCGGCGCCTCCCCGTGCAGCGCGCCCCCGAGCCGGCGGTGACGGAAGAGGAGGTGCGCACCCTGCTTGCCGAGGCCACCGCCGCCGGGGTCCTCGAGCGGGGGGAGCACGAGATCGTGCAGCGCCTCTTCCACCTCGGCGACCGCACCGCCGCCTCGCTCATGACGCCCCGGGAGCGGATCCTCTGGCTGGACCTGGACCGGCCCGTGAACGAGC
>JBFYZE010000162.1:0-2607 GCA_041309665.1 Gemmatimonadales bacterium
CCTCGTGGTCCTCGACACCGTCGGGATACTTACGCTTCGACATGCTTGCGCTCCAGGCCCATCGCCTTCAGCATCTTTTCCACTTCCTTGGGGTCTTCCGCTGCGTAGGGATCGTCCATCACGTCCGGCCCTCGGGGATTCTCCGGCATGATCGTGGGAAGGCCCTTGCTGGCGAGGAGGGCGTCGGTGGCCCGATCTGCTCGCTCGCGCTCCCAGGCCCACTCCCGCCGGAAGTCTTCGATCCGCTGTTCTAGGCGGGTAATCTCCCGCATGAGGCTATCCATCCGCGCCACGGATTCCGCGGCCGAACGTAGGAGCGTCTGGTAGTGGGCCTTGTCGGAGCCCGTGAGGAAGATCACTTCGCCTTCTTCCCGAACAGCCCCTTGGTGAACTTCGCCTTGGCCCCGAGCTTGCCCTTGAGGGCCGCGAGGCGCTTGGCCGCAGGCAGGTCCTTGCCAGCGCCCTTCGTGAACAGGGGGGCCTTCTTGCCGGGCGTCGTGGGTTCCACGCTGTCGTAGGGGGTCATGTCACCCTCTCCACATGGGCAGGCTCGTGTCTGCCGTCTCGGGGTCATCATCTAAGATCATGTCGAGCAACTTCCGCTCGCGGTCCTGGTCCATCTTCGCCATGCGGTCTCGGAACCATTGCCACTCGCGGGTGACGGCCTTGTCCTCCACCTGGGGCGTGGTGTTCGTCGTCTCCGACACCGCGAAGGCCAGCCCAGCCAATTCGTTGTACCCCAGGCTCTCCAGCGCGTGGTCCTGCTGCCCGTCCCGCGGCTTCCCCGGATGGTCCTCGTCCCACTCGTACTGGAGGAACTGCGCCTTGAGATGCGGGCACCGCCCCCGGAGGATCTTCAGCTTCCCACCCCCCAGGCGGTCGGTCACGCGGATGATCCGGGCCATGACGGTCTGGGCGTCGGGGTGGGTAGAGGCCACGCGCAACTCCGCCAACTCCGTCCCGATCTGCTTGGCATCGTGCCCCCGCATGATGGGATAGGACAGGACCCGCTGGCCGAGAAGCGCCCGGAGCATCCCCCACCGTTGGGCCGTGGTGTGGACCGCCTCGTCATAAATCTCGCCCCAATAATAGGAGGTCCCGTCGGGCGAGATGCTTCGGACGGTGATGGCCGTGGGGTCGCTCCCCCCGCCCGCCCCGTGGTCCCAGCCCACCACAATGGGCCAATCGGTCGGGATGGGAAACGGGTCCACCTCATGGAGATGCGGCCGGAAATTCCCGTAGATGAGGCCCGCATAGGACGCCGCCTCGCCACCGAACGCCTCCGCGAACATGGGCGCTGGGAGCCGCTTCCGCGCATTCTCGATCTGGGCCTTCGTGAACTCCCCCTCCACCAGCACGTCCCCGAACTCCTCCACGTAGGACGCCTGACACGACCAATACTCGGGATCGTAGTCTGGGTTGGGGTCGCCCCCCACCATCGCTCGCCGCCCGTTCACCCACGGCCCCCAGGTGAAGGTTCCCTCTTTCACCGGGAGGCTCTTGCAGCGAATATCCGTATGGACCCAGTTATGGCCCTTGAACGTGGTGGGGACGAAGGTGAGGCCCCGCCGGCGCTCCACGCGGGGGTACACGAATTGCTGGTGGAGGTTCGCCGGGAGCTTCGAGGCTTCCGCATAGATGACGATGTCCAGTTGCTCCCGCCGAAGGTTCTCCTGCTCATTGGCGGAGATGACCTGGACCCACGACCCATTCTTCAACTCAATCCGCATGTCCCCCTTCAGGTTCCGGTGCTTCACCTTGGCGGTGTACATGCAGCCGATCTTTTCCCAGTCCTGCCAGATGTAGTCGAATTCCTTGGACCCGTCTTCATACGTGGGCGCCACGATCCAGACGCGGGTGTCGGGGAACACCCAGAACGCCCCAGCCAGCTTGGCGATGCTGTAGGACTTCCCATGCTGGGGCGGCGTGAAGTGCCCGAGCACCCGCTTCCCATCCAGCACCGCCTCCGTGAGCAACCGTTGATCCAGCTTGGGCACGTACCCCAGGTCGGCGTAGTGGTTCTGAATCGCCGTCCGCTTGAGGTCGGGGGCCACGTCAGCGAGGAGCATCCACACTCCGCTTCGTCAACGCCCGCTCCACCAACTTCAAGAAGTCCTCATTCGGCCCCACGCTGATCTGCGTCTGCGGCGTGATGCCCGCGATGCCCAACCGGAAATGGGCATTCGCCGTCCGCGTCCGCTTATCCGCATTCGTCGGCGCCGCCATGGCCTCGACCACATCCAACGTCTTATGGACCTGCGCCGACCGCCGGAGCCGCGCCGTCAACCACCCCTGCGGATCTTGCCGCGCCTCGTGCCATCGCTGGGCGAACGCCTTGCTGTTCAAGCACGCCTGCACCGTCTCCGGGGCCACATGCTCCGCGGCATCCTCCAGCGTGGCATTGAGCCGCCGATGAATCGCATCCCACCGCACGAGCCCCGCCACCTTCAGGTCCACGCACCGATCCACCAGCGCATCCGTCACGACCGCCTGGAGCGTATCGTGCGTGATCGCCTCCAGGCTCCGGTCCGCCACCACCGCGGGCACCGTATCACTCACAGGATGTCTCCTGCTGTGTGTCAAGGCTCCCAGACATCAGCGGCCCGT
>JBFYZE010000163.1:0-2999 GCA_041309665.1 Gemmatimonadales bacterium
GGCTATTTCGGAGAGTTTTTCGACGTGCCGGCCAGGACCATCGTCGAGCGGCGCGAGAGGCTCTTTTCGCTATTCAACATCCACGGATACGCCGACACGCCCTGCGGAACCCTCAGCAGCGGCATGAAACAGAGGGTTTCCATTGCGCGCGCGCTCATCCACGACCCTCCGGTACTGGTTCTGGACGAGCCCACAAGGGGGCTTGACGTATTTGCGGCGAGGAGTCTGACGGAGACGATTCGCACGCTGGCCGACGAGGGGAAGGCGGTGCTTTTTTCCACGCACATCATGAGCGAGGTGGAGAAGCTCTGCGACCGCATCGCCATCGTGCACCGCGGCAGGCTCCTCGCCCTGGGCACGCTCGCGGAGTTCCGTGACGCCACCGGGAAGCACTACCTGGAGGACGTGTTCGTCCATCTCGTCACCGAGGCCGAGGGGGTGGCGGGCGCGGGGATCGGCTTCGGTGGCGCGCTCGAGGAGCGCGCATGACCGGGAGGCCGCCTCAGGGAAGGGAGCCGCGGGGCAACCTGGGCACCCTTTTCCGCTGCGAGATCCGGATGCTCCTGAGGGACACCCGGACCGTGCTCATCGCCGTGGTGGCTCCCCTCGTCATGTTCCCGGTCTTCATCCTCATCACCGACAGGGTGGAGAAGCGGGACCAGCGGCGCCTGGAGGAGGCGACGTACGCGTACGCGGTGACCGGCGCGCGCGCGGAGTGGGCGGACGCGGTGGTGACGGCCGCGCTGCAGGTGGACCCGGCCCCCGGGGACACCACCCGCGCCCCGGTGAGGTTCGAGCGGCGGGTGGTGGCGGACCCCGACTCGGCGCTGGCCGCCGCCGAGATCGCGCTGGTGGTGGTGGGGCTCGACGAGGCCGAGTGGCGCGCCGCCCAGGAGGAGGAGCGGGCACGGGAGGACTCGGCCCGGAAGGCCGACGCGGAGAGAGCGGGAGGGGCGGCGGCGGACACCGCCTCCGCTCCGGACGGGCCCGCCGAGCTCGATCCGCTGGTGCCTGCGCTCCGCCTGAAGTTCCGCGGCCGCAGCGACTACTCCCGCACCGCCCGGGACGGCATGGAGGCCCACCTGAGGGCGCTCCGCGACGTGCAGCGGGACTCGGTGTTCGCGGCCTCGGGCTTCCCCGTGCCCCTGGACTCGGTGGCGCCCCTGGAGGAGGAGAACGTCGCCAGCGCCGCCCGGGAGGCGGGGGCGTTCCTGGGCGTGGCGCTCACCCCGTTCCTCATCCTGCTCATGCTCACCGGCGGCTCCATCGTCGCCGCCGACGCCATCGCAGGCGAGAAGGAGCGCGGCACCCTGGAGACGCTCCTCACCACCGCGGCGCGGCGGAGCGACATCGTGCGCGCCAAGATGCTCGCGGTCATCGCCGTGGGGCTGGCCGTGGCCGTCATCAACGTGGCCAACCTCCTGTTCTACCTGGTCATCGGGATCCTGGATCTCCCCACGAGCCTGGACGTGGCCCTGGGGCCGGTGGACCTGATCGCGCTCCTGGTCCTCTTCCTGCCCGTGACCGTCCTGGTGGCGGCGGCGCTCCTCCTGCTCTCGGGGATCTCGAAGAGCTACAAGGAATACCAGATCTACTTCTTCCCGGTGTTCCTGGTCCTGCTCGTGCCGACGCTGGCGGCCATGCTCCCGGGGATCGAGCTGCGCTCCGCCGTCGCCTTCGTCCCCCTGGCCGGGGTGGCGGTGGCGGTGCGGGAGATCCTGGTGGGCACGCTGGACGCGCCCTTCGTGGCGCTGGCCTTCCTCTCCACCGGCGCCGTGGCCGCGCTGCTCGCCCACCGCACGGAGCGCGCGCTCTCCACCGAGCGGCTCATCAGCGCCTCGGAGTTGGAGGCGGCGGACCTGACGGGAGGCGCGGCCCTCTTCCCGCGCCACGTGCTGCGCTGGTTCCTGGGGCTCTGGGTGGCGCTCTTCGTGGTGAGCCTCTGGTTCGCAGACGGGCTGGACATCCGGGCCCAGCTCGCCGTGAACCTGGTGGGGCTCTTCTTCTGCGGCTCGCTCCTCATGGTGCGCGCCTACCGGATGGACGTGCGCGAGACGTTCGCGCTCCGGCTGCCCCCGGCGGCGGCGTGGCCCGCCGTGCTCCTGGGCGCGCCTTCGGCCCTGGTCCTCGGCGTGGGCCTGGCGGACCTCCTGAACCGCTACGTCTTCCCGGTGCCCCGGGAGGTGCTGGAAGGGTTCGCCCAGTCGCTCATGGGGGTCGACCTCCCGGTGTGGCAGATCGTCTTCTTCCTGGCCGTCATGCCCGGGATCTTCGAGGAGCTGGCGTTCCGCGGCGTCCTCCTCCACGGCGTGAGCCGGAGGTTCCGCCCGCTGGCCACCGCGCTCGTCGTGGGCGCCGTCTTCGGCATGTTCCACGTGAGCCTCTTCCGCCTCGTCCCCACGGCGTGGCTCGGCGTGGTGATGGCGGCGGTGGTCCTCCTCACCGGCTCCATCTACCCCGCCATGCTCTGGCACTTCCTCAACAACGCCCTCGCCATCGTGCCGGCCCAGCAGGGATGGATCACCGAGGGGATCGAGGTGGAGACGTGGCTGACCGGCGTCGCCGCGGTGGGCTTCGCCGTGTCGTTCTGGATCCTGTGGCGCACGCGGCGGCCCTACCCGGGGCTGCGGCCCTGGAGGGGAAGGCGCGAGGAGTAGCGCGGGACCCGGATCCCCGGGGCCCGCGTCACCCTCGTCCGCTCACCGCGGCCGCACCTGCCGGGGGTAACCCGCATCCCCCTCCAGGCACCAGGCGATGAAGTCGCGCAGGTCCTGGTTCGAGCCCGCCAGGTCGGGCTTCCGCAGGTACATCATGTGCCCGCTGTCGTACCACGCGAACCGGAAGCGGTCCCTGAACTCGCCGCCGGGCTGGATGTGGGAGATCGTGTACTGGGCGGTGGAATAGTCGGTGGCGGCGTCGAAGTAGCCGCCCTGGACGAGGACCTTCATCCAGGGGTTGGCCTGCATGGCGGAGCGGAGCATCTCGGCGGTGTTCGCGCC
>JBFYZE010000164.1:0-3187 GCA_041309665.1 Gemmatimonadales bacterium
GGGCCACCGTGGCCGGCCCCCACGACCTGACCGTCACGCGCACCCTGCGCCTCGCCGACGGGGCCAGCGCCTCCGCCCAGGTCACGTGGACCGGCGGCCTCCAGGTCGCCGCGCCGCTGGTGGACCTGGTCCCGGGGCAGGCGAGCGGCGGCCTCCGCGTGGTGGACTTCACCGCCTCCGGCGGGGGATGGCTCCTGGAGCTGGAGGGCGAGGCGGGGCGCGCGTACGAGGTTCGCCTATTCGGCGCTGCGGGGCGGATCTCCGAAGCCGAGGGTGCGACCGTCGATATGCGGGGCGCCGGAGGTCGAAGCCCGGACGTTTCATCTCGCTCCGCTCGATGGTCTCGCGGACAACCGGAGAGACCGCTGCGCGTTGGCGCGGTGTGGCCGCTCGGCTCAGCTGCAACGTCCCCCCGTCCCGACGCCCACGTCCTCCACGTCCGCTTCCCCGAAGGCTCGGGGCGGCGGCTGGCCACCGTGAAGCTGTCGCCCGCACGCTGAGGTCCATCCATGATCCCCCCACTTCGCACCTCCACACTCCGAACCCGCATGCGCTTCCCGGGGCCGGCCCGGGCCTCGGCGCTCCTCCTGGCCGCCTGCCTCGCGCTCCCCGCGACGCCGGCCAACGCCCAAGTCCGCCCCCAGCCGGCATACGACCCCGTCGCCGCCGCCGAGGCGGTGCTTCAGGCAGGCGACGCCCGCTTCACCGTCCTCACCGAACGCCTCATCCGCATGGAGTGGGCGGCGGACGGGCGCCATGAGGACCGGGGCACCATCGTGGCCGTGAACCGGCGCCTCCCGGTCCCTGCGTTCCGAGTCACACGGGACGCCGGCTGGACGGTGATCGCCACGGGCGACCTCACCCTGCGCTACCGGGAGAAGAGCGGCCGCTTCACCGCCGAGAACCTGGAGGTGCGCGTCGCCACCGGGGGCGTGGACACCACCTGGCGCCCGGGGATGCCCGCCACCGGGAACCTGGGCGCCACGATCCGCACCTTGGACGGCGTGAAGGGGCGTGTGCCGCTGGGAGAGGGGCTGGTGTCCCGGGACGGCTGGGCCGTGGTGGACGACTCGGGGAGCCCGCTCCTGTCCGGCGATCCCCTGTGGGTGGAGCCCCGCCCCGCCGGGGAGCGGCAGGACTGGTACTTCCTGGGGCATGGCCGCGCGTATCGGGAGGCGCTGGGGGAGTTCGCGCGGGTGTCGGGCCCCATGCCGATGCCGCCCCGCTTCGCCTTCGGCGTGTGGTGGTCCCGCTACTGGGCGTACACCGACGCGGAATTCCGCGACCTGGCGGAGGACTTCGACCGCTACGGCGTCCCCCTGGACGTCCTCGTGGTGGACATGGACTGGCACAACACCTTCGAGCTCCGCTGGGCGGGGCAGCCGCGGGACGCGGCGGGCCAGTCCAAGGGATGGACGGGCTACACCTGGAACCCGGTATTCTTCCCCGACCCGGTGGGCTTCCTGGCGTGGGCGCACCAGCGCGGGCTCAAGGTTCCGCTGAACCTGCACCCGGCCTCGGGGATCCAGCCCTGGGAGGAAGCCTATCCGCGCGTGGCGCGCGCCATGGGCGTGGACCCGGCGACGGAGCAGTACATCCCCTTCCGCATCGAGGAGCGCCGCTTCCACGACGCCTACTTCGAGCACGTCATCCGGCCCCTGGAGCGCCAGGGCGTGGACTTCTGGTGGCTGGACTGGCAGCAGTGGGGCGAGACGCAGGTCCCGGGGCTCAACCCCACCATGTGGCTGAACCACGTCTTCTTCACCGACATGGAGCGGCAGGGGAGGGCGCGTCCGCTCATCTTCCACCGCTTCGGCGGGCTGGGGAGCCACCGCTACCAGGTGGGCTTCTCCGGGGACGCCGCGTCCACCTGGGAGATCCTGGCCTTCGAGCCCGAATTCACCTCCACGGCGGCGAACGTGCTGTACGGGTTCTGGAGCCACGACATCGGCGGGCACCTGCCCGGTCCGGTGTCACCGGAGCTGTACACGCGTTGGATCCAGTTCGGCGCGCTCTCGCCGGTGCTGCGCACACACACGACGAAGAACCCCGATGCGGAGCGGCGCATCTGGGCGTACCCGCCGCAGCATTTCCAGGCCATGCGCCGGGCGATGCTGCTCCGCACCGAGCTGGTGCCGTACCTGTACACCGCAGCCCGCCAGGCGCACGACACCGGCGTGTCCATGCTGCGCCCCCTGTACTTCCACTGGCCCGAGGAGGCCGCGGCCTACACGCACATGGGGCAGTACATGCTGGGCGAGGACCTGATGGTCGCGCCGGTGGGCACGCCCGCGGACACGGCCACCGGGCTCGCCCGAGTGTCCCTCTGGCTTCCGCCGGGGGACTGGGTGGAGTGGGGCTCGGGGGCTCGCCTGCGCGGGCCCGCGCAGGTGGAGCGGTCCTATCTGCTCGACGAGATCCCCCTCTTCGTCCGCGCCGGCGCGGTGATCCCGATGGCCGAGCCGGCGCTCCGGGTGGGTTCGGCGGACCAGGGTCCCCTGGTGGTGACCGTCTTCCCGCCGGCGGCGGGCGGAGCGACCGCGGGGCAGACGCGCCTCTACGAGGACGCCGGGAACGACACCGGCTATCTCCGGGGTGAGTACTCGCGCACCACCCTGGTCGCCAAATGGGGCGACGGGGGGCGGAGCCTCGGCGTGGCCGTGGGCGCCGCGGAGGGCGCGTATCCGGGGCAGAAGGCGGGGCGCGCGCTCACGGTTCGCATACCCGGCGTCCTCCCGCCGATCTCCGTCACCTCCGACGGCGCGCCCGTCCCATACGGCGCCGACGGCACCACGCCCGGCTGGCGCTACGACGGTAAGTCCCTGGTCGTCGAGGTGCGGCTCCCCTCGGCCCCCGTGGCCAAGGGGCGGGATGTGCAGCTCACGTTCCCCGAAGCGGACCCGGCGCTCCTGGAAGGGGCGGCGGGGAAGCTGGCCCGCATCCGCGCAGCCGTGGACGTGCTGGAGGGACTCTGGCCCACCGAGTGGGCCCCGGAGTCGCTCATCGCCCTGGGGCAGGCGGGGTGGCGCGCGGAGCTGGACCCGTCGGCCGCGGCCGGGGAGCTCGAACGCCTGCGCGGAACGCTGGTGCAGGAGGCGGAGAAGGTACGTACGTTGAAGGGCGGACCTGCTCTGGTGGCCAGGGCACTGGCCATCCTGGAAGGCCGCTGACGCTCGTCGGTCGTGGG
>JBFYZE010000165.1:0-4274 GCA_041309665.1 Gemmatimonadales bacterium
GCCACCGGGTCCACGTGGTCCCGCACGGCGGTAGCGAGCTCCGAATCCCCCTGGAGCGTGGCGTACATGCCCCCCTGCACCACTGGAGCCGAGAGCGTCCCGAGCTCGGCCACGCCCGCGAGGGATACGGAGAGCGTGCGCGTGAGCTCGAGGATCTGCCCTCCGTCCGCGTCCAGGCGGAGGCAGAGCGAGAGCGCGTTCTCCGCCAGAGCCCCCTCGCGGGTGTCGAAGTAGGTCTCCCGGATCAGGGAGTGCCGGGCCCGGCCAGGCCGGAGGCCGAGCGGGCGGGACGCGGAGGCGATGCCCTCGAGGGCCCCCTGGGCCAAGGCCTCGGCGCAGACACGGCGCATCACGAGGGCCCTTCCCTGAAGGGGCGGTAGACGCTGATCCTGGCCGGGGCACCCCCTGCCTCGTCGGCGATGTACAGGCGCCCGTCGGGGCCGAAGGCGATCCCCTCGGGCTGGGGGTGCCGGCGGGCCCCGAGGCGGACGAGGGCCAGCAGGTGCCCCTCCAGGTCGGCTTCGAAGAGCAGCCCCTGCTTCGCTGCCAGCACTACGATGGTCCCGGTGGCCGGGTCCACGTCCAGGCCGGAAGGGCTCACGTCCCCGCGGTGCCCCCGGGCCCGGAACGCTGCCAGGGGGATGCGGACGGGAGGAGGCGCCCCGGCGCCTGCGGTGAGGGCCACGCGATGGATCCGAACCTCGGTCGCAGGCGGCCGCAGCGTCTTGCATGCGACCAGGAGCACAGCGGACGCGGCGTGGTACGCGAGGCCCTCGGCCTCGCACCCACCCTCGAGGCTCAGGGAGGTCACGCGCACCTGCGACGTCCGTCCCGGGGGCACGACGCGGAACTCGTACAGACGTCCCCCGCTGGACACCAGGAAGAGGCGCTCTCCTGCGGCCGCCAATCCCTCCAGGTCGTCCGCCACGGGCGGCTCGCCCACCCGGAAGCCCCGGTCCACCGCCCCCGTGGCCGGGTCCACCGCGTAGACCACACCTCGCTCGTCGTCATGGGCGAGGAGCCGGCCGTCGGGGGAGAACGCGAGCCCTGAGACCTCGGCGAGGCGCCCCGGGAGGTCGAAACGCGCCATCGGACGCTCCAGGTCCACCCGCTCGGTGATTGCGGACGCTGGACTCTGGGCGGGGCCCCGGGAGGCCAGCGCCAGGGTCAGGAGGAGGAGCGCGAGGCTCGTCACGCCCTCCCCTTCAGCCCCTCGAGGGAGCGCAGCTCCACCGCGGTGATCGCGGCCGCGGCATGGCGCACGCGCTCCACCAGCGGGCCTGCGGTTCCCGGCTCGATGCGGGCCAGGTACTCGAGGATCCACCCCCCACCCCGCACCTCCACCACCTCCGCAAGCCTCCAACGCGCTGCGGCGTCCTCCAGGACGGGTTCCACCCCGGCCTGGGCGGCTCCGACGTCCCGGGCGCTGACGAGCAACAGGGCGTTGGATCGCTTGCTCTTCTTCTCGCCGCGCTCCCCGTCAAGGTGGCGCTGGAGGCGTGCCGCGCGGTCCAGGGCCTCGGAGATGTCCCGGGCCGAAGCGGCGTCCAGCAGCGCAGCATCGCCCACCAGGTGCCGGGTTGCGGATGACGCCAGCCCGGCTTGTGCGTCCCCGAGGCCGATGCGGCCCCCCGCTCCGGCGGCGGCCGCGTACGGATTCCCGAATCGGGTGGCCCACAGCACCAGGACCACCCCGTTGAAGATGATGGAGAGGAGTAGGGCGAGGCCGAGCGCCTGCACCCCGCAGGCGACCCCGACGCCGATGGCCAGGAAGATGTAGACCGCGTCCTTCGTGTCCTCCAACGTGGTGCGGAATCGGACCGCGGCGACGATCCCCGCCAGCGAGAACGCGAGGGCCAGGCTGTGCTGCACGATCATCACGATCCCGGTCACGGCCACCGGCAGGATGAGGAGGCTGTGCACCACCGCTTCCTCGTACCCCCGGTGACAACGCGTCACCACGTAGATCCACGTCACGGGGATCATGATGAGCAGCGCACCGAGCATGGAGACCGCCCCGAAGAGGAGCGTCTCTCCGGAGGTCCGCCCCACCGGCTCGCCGACGGGGGCGCTGGCGTCGCCGAACGGGTTCGATGCCGCGAGGGTCTCGAGCGTCTCCGTGCCCAGGATCTGTCGGGTCTCGGGAACCACCCGTATCAGGAGGAAGAGGGCTCCGGCCAGGACCACGTAGTAGGCGAGGACGCGGAGGAGGCGGGACCGGTCGGCGTGCGGCGCGGGAGCGTCCTTCATGGGGGGCTCCGAAGGGAGGGTGTGGGGGAGGTCCACGCAGGCTATACTGGGCCGGCCGCCCCCAGGGGGGCAAGACGGCGCTGGACAAACGCCACGGACCCGGCCTACTGTGGCCTCGGGCCCACCTCCCCGGGCCCAGCCCGACCTTACCCGCCGCCGGTCCCATGAAGAGATCCTCCCTGCTCTTCCCCGCTCTGGCCTGCGCGCTCGCTTTCGCACCGGCCCTCGCAGCGCAGGAGGTCACGCTTCCCACACCCGAGGAGTACGCCGAGCGAGCCCGCAGGGCCGAGGCGGCACCGCTCTTCTCCTCCCACGAGCCGCTGGCGCTGACGCTGCGGACCGACGTCAGCCGCATCCGGGACGAGCGCTCGGACGAGGAGGACGTCGAAGGGACGCTCTCCTATGCCGGGCCCGACGGCGCCGAGGTGACGCTGTCCGTGAAGGTCCGGGCGCGGGGCGAGTTCCGGCGACAGAAGCGGAACTGCAATTTCCCGCCCCTGCGGATCGACGTGGCTGGCAAGGAGGCCGAGGCCACGCTCTTCGAGGGCCAGGACAAGCTCAAGCTCGTCACGCCGTGCCAGGACGGGCGTGAGCAGTTCCAGCAGTACGTCCTGCAGGAGTACCTGGTCTACCGCGTGTACCAGCTGCTCACGCCGGCGGGCTTCCGGGTGCGCTTGGTGACCATCACCTACGAGGATCCCGACGGCGGGTACGAGACGCGCACCCTGACCGCGTTCCTGATCGAGTCCGACGACCAGATGGCTGCACGCAACCGGGCGATCATGCAGGAGTTCGAGCAGTTCCATCCGGCGGCGATGGAATCCGAGCAGGATGCCCTCGTGGCGCTCTTCCAGTACATGGTCGGCAACACGGACTTCTCCACGGTCTACTTCCACAACGCCGTCATGATCCGCAGGGAGGATGGGCGATTCCTCATCGTCCCCTACGACTTCGACTGGTCGGGCGTCGTGGATGCGCGGTACGCCGTTCCGGACGAGCGGCTTCCCATCACCGACGTGCGGCAGCGGATCTTCCGCGGGTTCTGCCGGGACGACGTGGACCCGGCCGCGCTGGCCCAGCGGTTCAACGCCCAGCGTGAGGCGATCTGGGCGCTCTACAAGGGGATGCCGGGACTGGATGCGGGCGTGAAGAAGAAGTCGCTCGAGTACTACGAGGACTTCTACCAGACGCTCAACGACCCCCGCCGGTACGACCGGGAGATCACCCGGGCGTGCCAGAAGCTCCCGGCCTGAGCCTGGCGCCGTGAGCAACGCACCGACGGGACGCGCCCGGCGCATCCAGGAGCAGAGCCGGCTCGAGCGCGCGTTCGCCGAGCTGATGGGCGTCGTGCGGGGGATCGTGGCGGACGGGTCCGTCTCCCCCGACGAGGCGGAGAGGCTCGCTCGGTGGACCCGGGAGAACCCGGACGTCGCCGCGCGCTGGCCGGCCAACATGCTGGCCCGGCGCCTGGAGGTGATCGTCCGGGACGGGCGGGTGGACCGCCGCGAGCGGGTGCATCTGCAGGGGGTCCTCGGGGGGCTGGCGGGCAATCCGGAGTGGATGACGTTCTCCCTGGCGACGGATCTCCCTGTGGACCGTCCCGAGCCCGAGGTGGTGTTCGGGTCGCGGACGTTCGTGTTCGCGGGCGAGATGGCGTACGGGCCGAGGCGGGCCTGCGAGCGGGAGGTGGTGGAGCTGGGCGGGACGTGCGAGCCCACGGTGAGCCGGCGCACGCACTACCTGGTGCTCGGCGCCCTGTCCGCGTCCGATTGGGGTCAGGAGGGGTTCGGCGCCCAGGTGGACGAGGCCGTGCACCTGCGCAAGCGGGGTGTGCGGGTGGCCATCATCTCGGAAGAGCACTGGGCGGCGGCGCTGCCGTAGGGCTCGGCCTGTCGGGGCGGTGGGATGGGGCTGCGGTCGTCGCTTTGCGCCGATCCTCGCCCGTCTCGCGGCGGATCACGAGGATCTTCGAGTCCGGGTGGGCCGCTCGGCTCGAACCTACGGTTCAGGCCCGCGACGGCGTC
>JBFYZE010000166.1:0-3982 GCA_041309665.1 Gemmatimonadales bacterium
GCTCGGTTCGGATTCGATGGGTGGAGCCTGAGGCTCGGCCTCAACATCACGACTCGGCCGCTCCAGGCTCGCATCATCGGTGCCCGGGGGTATATCTTTTCCGAAGATATGGCCTTCGTCTCCGTCCTGACCCGAGATCCCCACGTCGAGACGGCGGTGCGCCGCCCCCTCGAGAAGCGCCATGTGGTGGCGCTCAGCGGGGGATGGGATCGCCTCCTCCACTCCATCCGGGAGCGGCCGGTGACGTGCGTCGTCCTGGACGAGGCGCACCTGCCCCCCCTGGGTCGGCCCACCGGGGCGCTGGCCGAGTTGCGCGCCCGCTTCCCGAGCGTTCCGGTGGTCTGGCTGGCCCGGCCGATCACGGATCCCCGTGACCTCCTGGGGCTCGGCCGGGCCGGTGTGGACAGGCTCCTCCTGGTGCCGGTGGACGATGTGGAGCGGGACATCGGCAGCTCCGTGGGCCGGGCGCTGGGCAGGGGCACCGAGGCCCTGGTTACCCGGGAGGTGAGTCCCTATCTTCCCGCCCGGAGCCTCGCTGCGGTGCGCTTGGCCCTGGACGGCGTGCACACGCGCCCTTCCGCGGACGACTTCGCCCGCAGGATGGGGTTGAGCCGGCCGCACCTGAGCGTGTGCTTGAGGGCGGCGGGACTTCCTTCCGCCGGGCACCTTCTGGTGTGGGCGCGCCTCCTCCATGCGGGACGGTGGCTGGCGGACCCGGGGCGCAGCGCCGAGAGCGTCTCCCGGCAGTTGGATTACTCCAGCGGCGCAGCCTTCCGCCGGGCCCTGACGGCCTACCTGGGCGCCACGCCGACGCAGGTCGCGCGCGGGGGTGGGCTGACGTTCGTGCTGGAGCGCTTCCTGCGGCGGTGCGGTCTGGGCCGGGACGACCGGGACGGGCGCTCGGCGGCGTGAGCACGAACCCTACTGGGAATGGACTGGGATGAGGAACTTCGAGGATCCGAACGGGACGACCTGGACGGCCTGTGTGGCGGAGACGCCGGGGACCGACTACAAGGGACGCTGCCACCTGGCCATGCGGCGCGCCGACGGAGCGGGGCCGCAGCTCGAGCTCACGGACGTGCGCTGGAACAGCGTGGGCACCGCCCGGCGCACCCTGGACACCATGTCGGTCGTGGAGTTGAGGCGGCGACTCCGCTCGGCGTTGGGCCGGGCCTCTGCCCCGGCGCTGGCCTGACCGCGGGGTCAGCGCCCCCGTGGACCCGCTCCCCCGCCCCCCGAGCCGGCGGGTGGGATGACGACCCAGCTTCCCACCCTGAGCCGGGCGGGCAGGATGTCCGGGTTCGCCCGGCGGAGCTCCTCAAGGGTCAGACGGTAGCGGCGGGCGATCAAGTCCAGCGTCTCGCCGGCGACGACCCGATGGCGGGACGGGCCTCCCGAGTCCGCCGGGACGGGCGGAGGCGGGAGCCGGCCGGCGGCGGTGAGGGCGGGCGCGAGGGGGCCCCGGGAGAATGAGGCCAGGCTCACCCCGAGGTCGTTCTCCACGCGCTTGGCCCGGTCGGTGGAGGGCGTGCCGTTGACGAGGAAGGAGAACGCGAGCCTCTCGCCATCCAGCGTCTGCACCACGCCGCTGAGCGCCGACACCCCTTCGATGGTCCCCGTCTTCGCCCGGAGGTTCCCCGCGGCGGGCGTGTTGTACATCCTGCCGAGCTCCCGCCGGATCCCGGCCACGGGGAGGGAGCCCCAGTACTCCGGCCACTCGGGCGACGCCGACATCCGGGCCAGGAGGTCCACGAATGTTGTCGGCCTGACCTTGTTCGCCGCGGAGAGCCCCGAGCCGTCCATCTGGATCAGCCCGGTGAGGTCCACGCCCAGCTCAATGAGGGACGCAGCGACGGCTTCGGCGCCGGCGTCCGGGGAGCCGACCCCCTGCGCCAGGCGTCCCAGGGTGCGGAAGACGAGCTCGGTGTAGAGGTTGTTGCTCCTCTTGTTCACCACCGCCAGGTAGTCGCGGAGGGGGGGTGACACATGGGTGGCCAGGACTCTCACCCTGCCTTCCGGGCTCCGGGCGGGAGCCGTCACCTTCCGCCGACCCAGGAGGGACCCCCTGGGGTCGTTCACCACCCGTTCCCTCCCCAGGACCTGGATGCCCTGTGCCGCGAGCACGGACCGGAACACGGACACGGCGAAGGCCGCGGGATCGGGGACGGTGATCTCGCGCCAGGCGCCCCGCCCGCCCCGCTGGATGTTCCCCCTGATGGCGACGGGCGCCATCGGGTCGTCGCGCACCATGAGCAGGGTGCCCCTGGCCTCCGTCGTCACCGCGAGGTTGTCCACGGCGAGTCCGGCATGGTCCGGGAGGGTGAACACCACCGGCGGCGAGCCGGAGCGCTCCGCCGCCTCGACGCGCAGCGTGAGCACATTCTCGTTGAAGGACAGGGCGGATACCGCGGCGGCGAAGTGGTCGTTCAGGTCCTCGGCCTCCCAGGTGGGAGGCCGAAGCGGGCCGGAGAGGAAGGACGCGTCCCCCACCAGGTCTCCGGAGATCCGGGTGATCCCCCGGGCCACCAGCTGGTCGGCGAGCTCCCGGAAGACGCTCCCCTTCTCGGGATAGAAGCGGTCCGAGATCCCGGGATCGCCGCTTCCGTACAGGACGAGGTCGCCGTCGAGGATCCCGTCCGCTTCCCTCCCGTCGGAAAGAAGCCACGTGCGGTAGCGGAAGTCGGGCCCCATCTCGCGGAGGGCCGCGGCGCTGGTGAGCAACTTCAAGTTGGACGCCGGTGCCATGGCCGAGTCTGCACTCACCGCGAACAGGGTGTCCCCCCGGTCCAGCGAGACGACGAGGACGCTCCAGCTGGCGCCCCGCCACGGGTACCTGCCCAAGATGGCGCGAAGCTCCTCCGACAGGTGGGCGATCGCGGCGTCGTCGGGACCTGCGACGGGGGCGGGGTGGGCGGCCGCAGTGGCGAGTAGGAGTGCCCCCAGGCCGAGGGCCGCCAGGCGCTGGCGGCGCCTCACCCGCTCCTCCGGCGGGGCGTGAGGCCGAGGAGGGGGTCGTGGTCCGCTCCGGGGACGACGACGCCCGGGTTGAGGACTCCGGAGGGATCCAGTCGGGTCTTCACGGCCCGGAACGCCCGGGCGGCGTCGGGCCCGAAGACGCGCTCGTGGAACGGGGCCCGGATGCGCCCGTCGCCGTGCTCCCCGGAGAGCGTGCCTCCGAGGGAAGCCACGAGCTCCACGGTGCGTTCCAGGATGCGGCCCACGCGCTCCCTCCAGTCGGGCCTGCCCACGTCCACCAGCGGGTTCACGTGCACGTTGCCGTCGCCCGCGTGCCCGAAGACGACGGCGTCGGTTCCTTCGTCCTCCAGGATCCCGGCGAGCCCTGAAAGATAGCGGCTCAGGCAGCCGTCCGGCACAACCGAGTCCTCGATGAACTGCATGGACACCAGCCCCTGGTCGGCTCTCGCGGCGATCACCGGGCTGGCCGCGTGGCGGACCTGCCAGAGGCGGTCCATCTCCGGCTGTGTCCGGCCCACCCTCAAGGGAACGCCCAGCCGCCGGGCGAGGGTCTCCAGGGCTTCGAGTCGCTCCGCGACCTCCTCGCGTCCGCCGTCCACCTCGAGGAGGGTGAGGGCGGGGGCGCTTCCCACCAGCTCGGCGACCGGGGGCGTCGACCGGAGTCCCGCCACGTCAAGGAAGCGACGGCCGAAGAACTCGCAGGCCGAGGCGCCGAGGCGACGCCCCTCTGCCGCGATGAGGTCGAGGGCATCCAGCTCCAGCACGGGGAGCGCGGCCAGGGCCAGGGCCTCCGGCTCCCGGGCGAGGCGCAGGCGCGCTCCGGTCACGATTCCCAGCGTCCCCTCGCTTCCCACCAGGAGCGCGACGGGATCGCCTGCGGGGAGGAAGGCATCGAGGGCGTATCCGGACGAATTCTTGCGGACCTCGGGCCAGGCCAGTCGGGACATGCCGCCCATGCGGAGGAGCTCGTCGCGGAGGGCCGAGAAGCGCGCTTCGGGGTGCCCGC
>JBFYZE010000167.1:0-3208 GCA_041309665.1 Gemmatimonadales bacterium
GCAGCTTGCGGCGTTCCTTGCCCAGCACCCCTTGGATGAACGGCGAGCGTTCGACCTTGTTCATCGGCGCTCAGAGCCAGTTCAGAGGCACGCCGAGGATCCTGTCTTCGTAACGCCGCGGCGTGATGTCGGTGTTGAGGACCACCCCGAGCCGCGCCTTCTGCTCCGCCACGAACTCCCGGATCGGACGCAGGGCCCTGGCATCGACCACGGACGTGTGCTTGATCTCGATCGCCACGAGCCCGAAGTCGCCGCGCACGACGAGGTCCACCTCGGCGCCGGCGCCCGTCCGATAGTGAGAGTACTCCACCCCGGCCCCGAGCGCCGCAAGCTGTCGCAGGACCTCCTCGACCGCCATTCCCTCCCAAGAAGCCCCCATCTGGGGGTGGCTCAGGAGGGCATCCCGGTCGGGGATGCGCAGCAGCGCATGCAGCAGCCCGCTGTCTCGCAGGTATCCGCGCGGATGCCTCACGATCCGCTTGAGCACGTTGCCGGAGAAGGCGGGCACGCGCCGCCACACGAAGGTGCCGTGGGCGATGTCGAAGTAGTCGCGCGCCGTGGGCTGGGAGACGCCGAGCGCCCGGGCGGTCTCCGCGTAGTTCAGCACGCGGCCCGACAAGCCGCCCAGCAACTCGAGGAACCGCCTGAAGCGGATCTCGTCGAGGCCGGGAAAGAGCCTCTTCACGTCACGGTACAGGTAGGTCTGCACGTACTGCTCCGTCCAGCGGGAGCGGAACTTCTCTCCGGGCGTCAGCCAGGGCTCGGGGAATCCCCCCCTGAACCAGAAGTCGTGCAGGGCGTCCAGGGTGCCACGGGGCTCCAGCCTATGGATCAGATCCTCCGGCCCGGCCCCGCGGTCCTGGAGCCGGCCGAGGAGGGAGTCGCGCTGGGAGGTTTGGGTCACCTCGGCCCAAGAGAACGGCGACAGCTCGATGATGCCCACACGGCCCGCGAGGCTCTCGGAGAGGGCAGCCACCAGTTCCGGGGAGCTCGACCCGGTGAGGACGAACCTCCCCTTCTCCCCTCGGTGCTCATCGATGGCCACGCGGAGCGCGGGGAATAGGGCGGGCAGTTGCTGAGCCTCGTCGATGGCGACGCCACGCGGGTTCAGGCGGAAGAACGTGTCCGGGTCCCGCGCGATGATCGCGTGGTCGGCCCGACGTTCCAGGTCGAACACCCTCCACCCGCTGGGCAGCGAGCCGAGCAGGGTGGTCTTCCCGCACTGTCGCACGCCGAGGATGGCCACGCAGGGGAAGGCGGCGAGGTACTCAGCCAGCAAGGTCTCTGCGGCCCGTCTCATGCCGTGCAATATAAAAGTGCTACTTCGTATATGCAATATTCGTTAGGCGCCGCCGCCCCCGGCCCGGGAGGTCGCCGCGTGCGACGCCCGGGCCGAAGGCCGTGCCCCACCGCTCGCCTCACCCCGCCACGCCGTTGGGCACGAACGCCACCATGCGCACCGGCGCCCCGCTGCCTCCTTCGGTCTTCATGGGGAGCGCCACCAGGAACGCGCCCGTGGGCGGAAGCAGGTGGAGGTCCGCCACGTTCTCGAAGGCGACGATGGCGTCGGCGAAGAGGATCACGTGCACACGGAAGTCCCTCGACTGGCCGTAGTCGATGCTGGGCGTGTCGATCCCCACCGCCACGATCCCCCTGTTGTCCACCAGCCACTGGGCCACCTCGGGCGAGAACCCGGGGAAGTGGAGGTGGGGCACGGCCTCGGGCCCGGTGAGGTCGGTGCCCAGGAGCGCGGTCCTGTCGCCGTACCGGTCGCCCCAGCCCGTGCGCACCAGGAGGATGCCACCCTCCGGGAGGGGTCCGTGCTCGGCCTCCCACGCGGTGAGGTCCTCGACGGTGATCAGGTAGTCGGCGTGGGCGTGATCGGATACGTCCACGACCGCCGTCGGGCCGATGACGGCGTCGAGGGGCACCTGGTCCATGGTGAGCCCCCCCTCGGCGAAGTGGATGGGGGCGTCCATGTGGGTGCCGCCGTGCTCGGCCGCGGCGTACCGGTAGTTGGCGTAGAACCAACCGCCTTCCGTGATCCCGTAGGCGATCTCCTCGTGCTGGAAGCCCGCGGTGTCCGTGGGCCAGTAGATGGTGGAGGCGTTGAACGGATGGGTCAGGTCCACCCAGCGGCCGGCGGTGCCGTCGAAGACCGCGGCGAGGTCCGCGGCGGTGGGGGCATCGGGAGCGGCCGGCGTGCACGCCGCCAGCAGGACCGCGCCGACGAAGGAGGAAGCGAGGCGCATGATGGACTCCGGAGGTTGAGGTGCGCCGGGATGCCGCGTGGACGTGCGCTAGGGGCACGCTATGGACGAGAGAGGGGGGCAGCAAGCGCATGGCCCGCTCGGCCCACCCACGCTAGACTGCCTGCCACACCTCATCAGGAGGATCCCTCTTGTCCACCTCGCGGTCATCAGGGCGCGGGCTGACCCCGGCCCTTCTCACCTCTCTCGTCCTCCTCGCCTCCGCCCTTCCGGGTGCTGCGCCCGCCCTGTCGGCCCAGGGCTTCACCATCGAGGACGTCCTGAGTCCCCAGTTCCCCGTGGAGATGGCGTCGGCCCGCTCCGTGGACCGCATCGCATGGATCTCCTTCGAGCGCGGCATGAGGAACGTCTGGACGGCGGTGGGCCCCGACTTCGCTCCCGTCCGCCTCACCAACTGGATGGACGATCGCGGGCACGACCTCACCGACATCAACGTTTCCGACGACGGCGAGGTGCTCGTCTTCGTGCGTGGGCACACCCCCAATGGGCAGGGGTGGATCGCCAACCCGTCGTCCGACCCGCGCGGGTCCGAGCGCGCCATCTGGGCCATCGGCTCCTCCGGCGGCGAGCCCTGGCGCGTGGCGGAGGGGAGCAGCCCGGTGCTCTCGCCCGACGGCCGCTGGGTCCTCTTCGTGAAAGCGGGTCAGATCTGGCGCGCGCCGGTGAACCCGGGCGTGCAGCCGGGGGATCCCACCGAGCCGCTCTTTCGCGCCTTCGGGGTGAACGGCAACCCGGTGTGGTCACCGGACGGCAA
This sequence comes from Gemmatimonadales bacterium, assembly GCA_041309665.1. Classification (GTDB taxonomy): domain Bacteria; phylum Gemmatimonadota; class Gemmatimonadetes; order Longimicrobiales; family Gaopeijiaceae; genus SZUA-318. The sequence goes on from JBFYZE010000167.1 coordinate 3,025, forward strand.
GAAGGTCGCCTTCGTGAGCACCCGCGAGGACCACTCCTACATCGGCATCTACGACACCGAGGTCCCGAAGGTCGGCTACCTGGCTCCGGGGGTGGACCGGGACGACCAGCCGGTCTGGTCCCCGGACGGCAAGCAGGTAGCGTTCGTTCGGCGCCCCGGGCTCCCCTTCGGAACCACGGCCCGG
>JBFYZE010000168.1:0-11737 GCA_041309665.1 Gemmatimonadales bacterium
CCCACCGCCTTCCCGCCCCGCCGGGGGTCGGACCAGGCCGCCAGGGACCCGTCGGACTCCACGAGGATGGCCTGGACGTCGCCGCTCATCTCCGTGCGCTCCACCATCTTGTGCCCCATCTCGCCGAGGCGCTGGAGGGTGGCCGGCTCCAACCCGCCCTTCTCGTACCAGATCTGGTCCGGGAGGTGCTGGTTGTGCACCCGGGGCGCGTTCACCGCCGCCACGAGCCCCATGCCGTAGTCCAGCACGTTGGAGATCACCTGGAACACGGTGGTGATGATCGTGGCCCCTCCCGGGGTCCCCACCACCATGCGCAGCTTCCCGTCCGGCGCGACCACGATGCTGGGCGTCATGGCGGATAGCATGCGCTTGCCCGGGCCCACGGCGTTGTTCTCGCCCTGGACCAGGCCGTACTGGTTGGCCACCCCCGGCTTGGCCGCGAAGTCGTCCATCTCGTTGTTCAGTACGAAGCCGGCTCCGGTCACCGTCACCATGGACCCGTACCACGAGTTGATGGTGGTGGTCACCGACACCGCGTTGCCCGCGCCGTCCACGACGGAGAAGTGCGTGGTGTGCTCGCCCTCCGGCGGCGCTTCCATCCCCGGCCCGACCTCCGCGGAGGGCGTCGCGCGCTCCAGGGAGATGTCCGCCCCGCGCTCGCGGGCGTACTCCGGCGAGGTCATCCTCGCGAGCGGCATCTCGACGAAATCCGGGTCGGCCAGGTAGTGGTTCCGGTCGGCGTATGCGCGCTTGAAGGCCTCGGCGTACAGGTGGACCATCTCGGGGCCGTGCCAGGGGAGCGCGCCCAGGTCGTGCCCCTCCAGGATGTTGGCGACGAGCGCCATGGTGGCGCCGCCGGAGGAGGAGGGCGCCATGGAGATGACCTGATGCCCTCGGTACGTGAACACGATGGGGTCGCGCCACGCGGCGGTGTACGCCTCCAGGTCGGCGTGGGTGATGAGGCCGCCGCCCCGCTCCATCTCCTCCACGATCAGGTCGGCGGTCGGGCCGCGGTAGAAGCCGTCGGCGCCGCGCTCCTGGATGCGCCGGAGCGTCGCGGCCAGGTCGGCGAGCCGAAGCGTGTCCCCCACCTGCGGCGGCTGCCCGTCCCGGGGGAGGAACTGGGCGGCGGAGGCGGGGAACGCCGACAGGCTCGCCACCATGGCCGAATCCAGGGACCGGAGGAAGCGCGGCGTCACCGGGAAGCCGTCGGCGAGGGCCGCAGCCGGGGCCACCAGGTCCGCCCAGGGGAGTGTGCCGAAGCGCTCGTGGGCCTCCCACATGCCCATGGTGCTCCCAGGGACGCCGGCCGCCAGGTGCCCGACCGTCGACCGGTCGGTGAGGTTCCCCTGCGCGTCCAGGTACATGTCCCGGGTCGCGGCCAGCGGCGCCTTCTCCCGGAAGTCCAGGGCCGCCGCGGTGCCGTCGGCCATGCGGACCACCATGAAGCCGCCGCCTCCGATGTTCCCGGCCTCCGGGTTCACGACCGCCAGGGCGAACTGGACGGCCACGGCGGCGTCCACGGCGTTCCCGCCCGCCTGGAGCACCGCCACGCCCACCTGGCTGGCCAGCTCGTCGGTGCTCACCACCATCCCCTGCGACGCGGTGACCGGCGGGGCGTCGGCGGGGTACGGCCAGCCCGTGGGGAACGCTCCCGCCACCGTCGTGACCGGGGCGTCCGCCCCCGTGCACGAAGCCGCCAGGAGGGCGGCCAGGACGAGGACGGGGCTGCGGCGGCGGATCGGAACGGCTCGTGACATGGGTGCTCCTCGGAGGGAGGCGGGAGAGAGGCGCGTCGTTGCCGCCCCTCCGCCCCTCGGGTACCATTGGACGCCCGACGATACCGGGTCACCCCGGCGGCCGCAACGCGCCCCGGGGCCGTGTTCCACTCCCTTCGAGGACTCCGCGGCCGTCATGCGCGACCCCCGCCTCACCGAGCAACGGAACCCCCGCTCCCGGGACATCGACGGGATGTCGCCGCTCCAGATCGTGGAGCTGATGAACGACGAGGACCGGGGCGTGGCGGAGGCGGTGGGGAAGGTGGCTCCCGCCATCGCGAGGGCCATGGAGATCGCCGAGGACGCGTTCCGCCGGGGCGGGCGCCTCGTCTACGTGGGCGCCGGCACCTCGGGGAGGCTCGGCGTCCTCGACGCGTCCGAGATGCCGCCCACCTACCGGACCGATCCGTCCATGATCCAGGGCGTGATCGCGGGAGGATGGGCCGCGCTCCGCATCGCCCAGGAAGGGGCGGAGGACCACCCGGAGGACGGGGCCGCGGCCATGGACGAGAAGGAGGTAGGCCCGGCCGACTTCGTCATCGGGATCGCCACCTCCGGCACCACCCCGTACGTCCACGGGGCGCTCGGCCGCGCCCGGGAGCGAGGGGCGCGCACCGGGTTCCTCCTCTGCACCCCGCCCTCCCCGGAGCTGCTCGCCACCCACGACGTGGTCATCGCACCGCTCGTGGGCCCCGAGCTGATCACCGGGTCCACGCGCATGAAGGCCGGCACCGCCACCAAGCTGGTCCTCAACACCATCACCACCGGCGCCATGGTCCGGATGGGCAAGGTGTACGGCAATCTCATGGTGGACCTGCAGGTCACCTGCACCAAGCTGCAGGACCGCGCCGAGCGCATCGTCATGGAGCTTCTCGGCGTGGAGCGCGAGCAGGCGAGCGCCCTCCTCGCCGGGTCCGGAGGCCACGTGAAGACGGCGCTGGTGATGGGCAAGCTCGGCGTGGACGCGGCGGAGGCCCGCGCGCGCCTGGAAGCGGCGGGGGGCCGGGTGGGCGACGTGGTCGGGGAGCTGGCGTGAGCCGACGGCGCGACCGTTCCGCCCACCAGGCGGGCGCCGATCGTCGCGAGGGAGTGCCGGAGGCCGCGCCGGCCGGGGCGCCCGCGTCCGGCCGCCTCCGATGGACCCTCCTGGGCGCGGTGGTGACACTCTCGGCCCTCCTGGTGGCCGGGGCGTTCGTTCCCGCTCCCCACTCGGGAGGAGACAACGCGACGTACCTCACATTGGCGTATTCGCTGCTGCACGACGGGTCCTACACCGAGCTCTTCGACCCGGCGCGGCTCCCCCACACCAAGTACCCGCCCGTCTTCCCCGGCCTCCTGGCGCTGTTCATGCTGGCCGGCGCACGCACCTGGGGTGCCTTCAAGGCGGTGGCGGTCCTCTCCACGCTGGGGGCGGTGGCACTCACGTACGTGTGGGCCGAGCGGCGCCTGGGCGCTGTGTGGGGCGCGGGCGTGGCCCTGCTGCTGGCCGCCTCCTCGGCGGTGGTCTACCACAGCCACTGGGTCCTCTCCGACCCCACCTTCCTCGTGCTCACCCTCCTGGCCCTCTGGGCGCTGGAGCGGAGCGACGGGGAAGGGGCCGGCCCGGGGTGGCTGGTGCTGGGCGTCGCCGCCACCGGGCTCGCGTACTTCACCCGCTCGGCCGGCCTCCCGCTGGTCGCGGTGCTCGGTGCGTTCCTCGTCCTGCGGCGGCGGTGGCGCGCCCTGGGGGCTGCGGCGGTGGCGCTGGGCGTGCCCATGCTCCTGTGGAGCCTGCGGGCGCGGGGGGCGGGACAGGGGGAGTACGGCTTCGAGTTCTGGCTCGTGGACCCCTACGACCCGGGGCAGGGACGCGTCGGGCCCGGGGGGCTCCTCGGGCGCCTCTGGGAGAACCTGGTCGGGTACGTCGGGACGCATCTTCCCGGCGGCGTGGTGGGCGTGGGGACCCCCCTCCTCGGCGCGTTCGGCGTGGCGCTCGTGGCCCTGGCGGCGGTGGGGTGGGTGCGCGCGGTGCGGCGTCGGCCTGGGCCGGCGGAGCTCTTCCTCCCCGTCTACGCGGGCCTCATCCTGCTCTGGCCCGCGGTGTGGTCGGGGGACCGCTTCGCTCTTCCGATGTATCCCCTCCTCTTCCTCTACGCGGCGCTGGCGCTGCGGGAGCTGCTGACCCCCCGGGGCAGGAACCTGGCCGCGGCCGCAGGCGCGGCGGCCTTCCTCGTGGTGGCGCTCCCGGCGGTGAAGAGCTGGACGACCTCGGTGCAGGACGCGTCCGCGTGCAGCGCGATGGTGCGCCGCGGCGGACCCTTCGCCTGTTACGGCCCGGGGATCGTCTCCTTCGTGGAGGCGGCGCGGTGGGCCGGGGCGAACCTCCCCGAGGGGTCCGCCGTCCTGTCGCGGAAGCCATCCATCTTCTACGTCCTGAGCGGCCTGCCGTCCCGCACCTTCCCGTTCAGCGACGACCCGGCGAGGCACCTGGCCCTCGCCGACGGGGTGGGCGCCCGCTACGAGCTCTTCGACCAGTGGGATGGGCTCGCGTCACGCTGGGTCGCGGGGGCGGTGGGGGCGCAGCCTGCTGCGTTCTGCGCCGTGCACAGCTTCGGGGAGGATGGCGGCACCGTGCTGCTGGGGATCCGTCCGCAGGATAGCCGCGGTAATGCGACGGCGGAGGAAGCGGAGAACGTGCGCATCCTGGGCTGCCCCGCGACCTTCACCGCGGGCGAGGGTGCGGCGAGGGCCTACTCGCCGTCCTCGTCCAGAATCCCGCTGCTCGACGGCCTCGACCCGTAGATCAGCGCAACGGCGATCCCGAAGGCCACGTGCTCGACGTAGCTGCGGTCGTGGGGCGCGAGCCCGTCCAGGAGCGACCCGAGGACGGGCACGCGGCCGAGCGGCGCCTGCGGGCCCAGGAGCTTGGCCATCCCCCCCATGGGCACGACGGCGTACTCCGCCGAGCCGAAGAGCGCGCCCTTCAGGACCGGCGGACCCGGCAGGCGGGGCTCCACCACCGCGCCGTAGACGAGCCCCTGGCCCGCGCCCACCACGATGCGCTCCAGGGTGTGCTGGTCCAGCTTCGGGAGTTGGGCGCGACCCTCCAGCAGGGGGCGCACCGCTTCCACCGCCAGGGCGGCGGCCGCGCCCGCCAGGCCCGCCTTGAGGAGGTCCTTCGCTCCCGTCCTGTGCCGCGGCCGCCAGGCGTCCAGCGCCTTGGCTGCCAGCGCCACGGCTCCCGACGCCACCAGCTGATCGGCGCTGGGCCAGTCCGCGGGCGACGGGAGGCGCCGTCCCGGGGGCTCCGCTGGACGGCGCTCCTGGAGCTTCGCCAACTTTCGGGCGCCGGTGGCCGGCGCCTGCCGGGTGCGCTCGAGGGCGTAGCCCAGCCGGAACCAGATGCTGCTCTCGGAGGACATGGTCGGTGACGTCGGAGCGAGGGAAGGACTGTCCAAGGGTCGCGATGCGCCGGGTTTTGATCAAGGCGACGGCGCTCGCGCTCGCCATCGCATGCGCATGTCTCGCGCCGGCGCTCCGCCCCGCGGCCGCTCAGGTCACCGTCCCCCCGGACGAGGCCTGGCGCACCCTCACCACCGAGAACTTCAGGGTCACCTTCCCCGAGCGTCTCGAGCCGCTCGGCCGGCGCGCCGCCGACCGGGCCGAGCTCGCCTGGGCCAGGCTGTCCACCGTGTTCACGGCGCCCCCCTCCGGGCGGGTGGATCTCCTCGTCACCGACCACGCCGACATCTCCAACGGCTTCGCGCAGCTCCACCCCTCCAACCGCATCACCGTCTACGCCCGCCCACCCGCGGACGACCCGGGGCTGGGGTACTTCGACGACTGGATGGAGCTCGTCGTCACCCACGAGCTCGCCCATGTCTTCCACCTCGATCGGGCGGGCCCCGTGGGGCGGGTCCTCCGGGGGATGTTCGGGCGCGTCCCCGCCACCTGGCCCTTCTTCCCCGGCCTGGGCGTGCCCCGGTGGACCAGCGAGGGGGCGGCGACCTGGCTGGAGTCGCGCTTCTCCGGCGCCGGGCGAGTCCGCGGGACCTACCACGACATGGTGGTCCGCACCGCGGCGCTGGAGGGGCGCTTCGAGCGCTTCGACCAGGCCGCCGGCGAATCCCCCGTGTGGCCGGAGGGGACGCGACCGTACGCGTACGGCTCGCTCTTCTTCGCCCACCTCCTGGCGAAGTACGGGGAAGACCGGCTGGGCGCGTTCACCGAGGCCGTGGCCGGCCAATGGGTCCCCTACCGGTTGGACGCCGCGGGGCGGAAGGCCTTTGGCGTGCCCCTCTCCGAGGAGTGGCGCGCCTGGACGGAGGCCGAAGCCCGGGAGGCGGCCGAGGTGAGGGCCGCCGCCGAGCGCCTCGGTCCCCTCACCGTCCCCCAGCGCCTGACGCGCGGGGGCAGGGTGGCCCTCCAGCCCCGGGTGTCCCGGGACGGCGCCCAGCTGGCCTTCGTCGCCTCGGACGGCCGCTCCGACCCGCAGGTCCGCGTCACGGGACCGGAAGGGGGAATCACCCTCGCCGCCCACCGCACCAACGGGCCTGCCACCTTCGACTGGCTCGACGGGGACCGGCTCCTCCTCTCCCAGCTGGAGCTCGACGGGTCCTACCAGGCCTGGGGCGACCTCTGGGAAGTCTCCGGCGACGGCTCGTCCAGGCGCGTCACGAGGGGCGAGCGCCTCTCCCAGCCCTCGGCCCACCCAGCCGGCCGCTGGGCTGCGGCCGTCCAGGAGGGCGGGGGGAGCAACTCCCTGGTCCGCGTGGACCTGTCCACGGGGAACGTGACCCCGGTCACGGATCTGGATCCCGACGTCCACTGGGCGTTCCCCGCCGTATCGCCCGACGGGCGCTGGATCGCGGCGTCCCGGTGGACCCCGGGGGCGTACCTGGACGTGGTGGTATTGGACGCCGAGGGGCGGGAGGTCCTCCAGGTCACCCGGGACCGGGCGATGGACCTGGCTCCTGCGTGGACGCCGGACGGCCGCATGCTCCTGTGGGGCTCGGACCGCACCGAGGTGCCCAACATCCTGGCCGCGCCCGTGGACCCCGCCGCGGGCGAGGTGGGGCCCGTGCTCATGGTCACGAACCTGGTCACGGGCGCGTCGTACCCGTCGGTGGATCCCGCCGGCGCGTGGGTCTATTTCAGCGGATATCATGCGGACGGTTGGGAGGTGGAGCGCATGCCCCTCGATCCCTCCGCGTGGATCCCGGCGCCGTCGCCCTCGTCCCGCTTCGCTTCGCCTCCGCGCACGGCGGAGGTGCAGCGCGCCGCGGCGCCGGGGCCGGTGACGTCCTACTCCGCGCTCCCCACGCTCCTCCCCACCTACTGGCAGCCTCTCTACCGGGAGGCGGCGCGCACCCCGGCCGTGCGCGGCGGGGGGCGCTGGGTGCCGTCCCGGGAGGTGCTCTCCGGGGCCGTCGGGATCCAGACGTCGGGGAGCGACCTGGTGGGCCGGCACGGGTGGGACGCGTTCGCCCGCGTCTTCACCTCGGGCGGCCGCGTGGAGGGAGGGGCCGCCTATTCTTTCGCGGGGCTCGGCGATCCCGTGCTCTCCGTGGGGGGCAGCCAGTTCTGGGACGAGGACGGGGCGCGGCTGGCGCGCAAGGACGACGCGTCGCCCTACGACACCCTCTACGTCCTGGAGCGGACCCGCAACCTGGCCGCTGCGGTGACCTTCCGGCACCCGCGGTGGCGCCGCGACCTGGCGCTCTCCGTGGGCGCGGGCCTGGCATGGGAGAAGCGCGAGCTGCTGGACCAGGGACTCCGTCCCTCTGGGGCCTACCGCCTGAACGCTCCCGAGTCGCGCCTGGCCGACGTGCGCGCCACGCTGGCGTTCAGCAGCGCGCGGAGCCACCCGTTCCAGATCGGAGCAGCCCGGGGCGTGAGCGTGCTGGTGCGGGGCCGGATGCGCTCCCACCTGGCCCTGGCCGATTCGTCCACCGGGACGCCGGGCGTGGACCGGGGGCTGGACGACGTGCTCGCGCAGCTCCGCGTCTTCCATGCGTTGGGCGGGCCCGGCTTCTCCTCCCACGTGCTGGCCCTGCACGTCTCGGCGGGAGGCGCCCGGGGCCCGGGCGCCGACGCGGGGCACTTCGAGGTCGGGGGCGCCTCGGGCTTGGTGGAGGGCGTCAGCGGCCTCGGCCTCTATGGCGGCTCCACCCTCTTCTTCCCCGTGCGGGGGTACGGGGAGGCGACGCGGTACGGGCGGGCGGCGTGGTCGGCCTCGCTGGAGTACCGCTTCCCCCTGGCCCTCGTGAACCGTGGGCTGGGGGCCTGGCCCCTCCACCTGGACCGGGTCGTGGGCACCCTCTTCGCGGACGTGGGGAACGCCTGGGGCCCCGAGTTGGAGATCCAGGGATACCAGAACCCCAAGCGGTCGGCTTTGGCGTCCGTCGGCGGAGAGGTGGCGGTACAGATCCTGGCCCTCTGGGCCGCTCCGCTCCTCCTCCGCGGAGGCGTGGGCGTCCCCCTGCGGCAGGCCCGGGACCCCGCCCTCTACGTCCGCCTGGGCCTGTCGTTCTGACCCGCTCCCGAGAGGCTTGCGGATCCCGAACAGAAACCGAATATTGGAGAGGCGTTCCCAGGCCTCCGGGGTGCCTGGAACGCCGGATTTTCCGGTGGCACACGCACTTGCGGCGAAGGGGCCTGACCAGGGGAAATCAGGCGCTTGACCCCTAGATGTAGTGGGCCTAATATGGGACCCGCCTCAACATCTTGTGGTGCCGCTCGGCCTTTCCACAGACAGTTGCGTGGCGGGTCCGGCCTCCCGCCAGCTTTCAACCTGTCGCCCACAGGTTGTCCACTCGTTTTTCCACAGGAGTCCCTGCCGATGCCGCGCGTCCACGAGCCCCGGCCACCGCGAGAGTCGAAGATCTTCGATGACGTCGTGCCTTCCGACGTCCCGGTCGCCCAGCTCACAGAGAACGCGCGCCTCGTCCTGGGCAAGCGCTACCTGAAGAAGGACGAGAAGGGTCGGCCCACCGAGGAGGCCGAGACCATGTTCTGGCGGGTGGCCAGGACCATCGCCGACGTGGACGCGGACTACGGCGCCTCCGAGCCGGCGGTGGGAGAGGTGGCGCGCCAGTTCTACGACCTGATGGTCCACGGCAAGTTCGAGCCGAACTCGCCCACCCTCATGAACGCCGGCCGGCCCCTGGGCCAGCTCTCGGCCTGCTTCGTGCTCCCCGTGGACGACGCCCTCTCCAACGGGCAGAGCGGGATCTACGACACCCTGAAGGCCATGGCGCTGGTACACCAGTCCGGCGGGGGCACCGGGTTCTCCTTCTCCCGCCTGCGGCCGGAGGGCGACCCGGTCCGCTCCACCCTCGGCGTGGCGTCGGGGCCGGTGTCGTTCATGAAGCTCTACGACGCCTCCACCGAGGTCGTGAAGCAGGGCGGCACGCGGCGCGGCGCCAACATGGGCATCCTGCGCGTGGACCACCCGGACATCCGCAAGTTCATCGCTTGCAAGAACGACACCACCCAGGTGACGAACTTCAACATCTCGGTGGCCATCACCGACGCCTTCATGGAGGCGGTGAGGGCGGGCACCACGTACGACCTCGTCCACCCCAGGTCGAAGAAGGTCCTGGGGCAGGAGAGCGCCCGCGAGATCTTCGACATGATCGTCCGCGGCGCGTGGCTCACCGGGGAGCCGGGCACCTTCTTCATCGACAGGGCCAACGAGTTCAACCCGGTCCCCGGCCTCGGCAGCTACGAGGCCACCAACCCCTGCGGCGAGCAGCCCCTCCTCCCCTACGACGTGTGCAACCTGGGGAGCATCAACCTGGGGCTCTTCGTGCGCGACGGCGTGCGGCCGGATGCCGACCCCGCCGAGGCGGTGGACTGGGACGCGCTGCGCCAGGTCATCCACCTGTCCGTGCACTTCCTGGACAACGTCATCGACGCCAACAGGTACCCGCTGGGCGAGATCCACGCCCTGGCGCAGGAGATCCGCAGGGTGGGGCTCGGCGTCATGGGGTGGGCGGACATGCTCGTGCGCCTGGGGATCCCCTACGACTCCGCCGAGGGCGTGGACATGGGCCGCCGGGTCATGGCCTTCCTCGACGAGGAGTCCCGGAAGGCCTCGGAGAAGCTGGCCGAGACGCGTGGCGTCTTCCCTGCGTGGGCCGCCTCGGTGTGGGGTCCCGACGACACCGCCGCCCGGCGGGCCGACGGGTCCCGGGTGCGCCCCGAGCGGGCGTTGCGCAACTGCAACCTGACCACCGTGGCCCCCACCGGGACCATCTCCATCTTCGCCGGGTGCTCGGGCGGCATCGAGCCCTTGTTCGCGGTGGCGTTCATGCGCAACCAGGCGGGCTCGCTCATGCCCGACGTGAACCCGGACTTCGTGCGCATGGCGAAGGACCAGGGATGGCACTCCGACGGCCTCATGGAACGCATCGCCAGCGAGGGGCACATCCACTTCGACGAGGTGCCGGAGGACGTGCAGCGCGTGTTCCGCACCGCCCACGACATCACGCCCGAGTGGCACGTGCGCATGCAGGCGGCGTTCCAGGAGCACTGCGACTCGGCCATCTCGAAGACCACGAACTTCCCGCGCGAGGCGACCGAGGCGGACGTGCGCAGGATCTACGAGCTCGCCTTCGAGCTGGGGTGCAAGGGCGTCACGGTGTACCGGGACGGGTCCCGGGAGGGACAGGTCCTCTCCACCGGGAAGACCGCCCAGGCCGTGGCGGGCCAGGACAAGAGCGCCGAGGTCGCGGAGCTGGAGCAGCAGGTGGCCGACGCCCGCGAGGAGGCGCACAACCTCCGCGTGGACGTGGAGCGGCTGAAGGGGGAGCTGGCGGAGCGTGACGCCAACGCAGGCGCGGCGCGGAACAAGCGTCAGCGCCCGCAGGCGCTCCGCGGCTACACCATGAAGATGATGTCCCCCCTGGGCGACCTCTACGTCACGATCAACGAGGACGACCAGGGCCGCCCCTTCGAGGTGTTCTGCACGCTGGGCAAGGCGGGCGGCGCGGCCATGGCCGACGCCGAGGCCGTGGGCCGGCTGGTGTCGCTGGCGCTCCGCTCGGGGATCCCCATCAACCGCGTGAAGGACCAGCTCCGCGGCATCTCCTGCGACCGCGCCGTGGGCGTGGGGCAGAACAAGGTCCTCTCCGTGCCGGATGCGGTGGGGCAGGCGATCGAGCGCTATCTGGAGGAGAAGGAGGGGATCCAGGAGGCGCTGCCGCTCCTGGTCCCGTCCCCGCAGGGGGCGCACCACCCGCAGGGGTCCTCGTACCACCGCCAGCAGGAGCAGAGCTTCCTGGCCGCGTGCCCCGAGTGCGGCGGCGGGCAGATGGCGTACGAGGAGGGGTGCATGAAGTGCCACATCTGCGGGTACAGCGAGTGCGGCTGAGGGCGGCCGCCGCCGCCGAGCCCACCGTGAACCCACCCTCCTCGCTCCGCGCAGCCGTCGTCCAGGCCGCTCCCGTTCCCTTCGATACGCCCGCGGCCGTGGACAAGGTCTGCGCCCTGACCCGGGAGGCGGCGGCGACGGGCGCGGGGCTCGTTCTCTTTCCGGAAGCGTACGTGGGCGGGTACCCGTGGGGGCTCGCCTTCGGCACGGCGGTGGGGGGGCGCTCCGACCCGGGGCGGCGCACGTGGGAGCGGTACTGGCGGGGTGCCGTGGACGTGCCCGGGCCCGAGACCGTGCGCCTGGCCGAGGTGGCCCGCGAGGCGGGTGTGTACCTGTGCGTGGGCGTCATCGAGCGGGACTCCACGTACAGCGGGGGCACGCTCTTCTGCACCCTCCTCTACTTCGGTCCGGACGGGACGCTCCTGGGCAAGCACAGGAAGCTCAAGCCCACGGCAGCCGAGCGCCTCATCTGGGGGGAAGGCGACGGGAGCACCCTCACCGCGGTCGAGACGCCCTACGGCACCGTGGGCGGGCTCATCTGCTGGGAGAACTACATGCCCTTGGCGCGCATGGCGCTGTACGGGAAGGGCGTGGACATCTGGCT
>JBFYZE010000169.1:0-9067 GCA_041309665.1 Gemmatimonadales bacterium
TCGTCCGAGACCTCGTCCACGCGCACCTGGAGGCCGGTGGCGGTCTGAACGACCCGGGAGTCCCCCAGCGCGTCCGCCGCCGTGGCGACGGGCAGGCGCCCGGGGGTGAGCCCAGAGATGCCGCCACCCCCGCCGCCCGTTGCCGCGATCTCAACCTCAACCTCTTCGTCCCCGGCGTCGTCTGTAACCGTCAGTGTTATGTTCGCGCCCTCTTTCAGGTTGATTCCGCGCCGAGTGCCGACGGACACGCCGCCCTTCTTCACTTCCACGCGGGCGTTCGCGTCGAGGTCCGCAGTGGGCAGAGGCGGCGTTCCGTGTGTGTGGTCGGCACGCGAAAACTCGTCCGCGGACCCCGCCGCCGGCGATCCGCCGTAGCTCGTCTCGCTCTCGACGGTGTCTCCCGCTACGGGGACGGCCACATCCGCCGCATTCACGGTCACGTCGACCTGATCCCCGGGCCCATCGTCGACCACACCCAGGGTGACGTTGTCCCCCTCGATCAGGTTCAGGGTCTGGCGTACCCCCACCAGCACCCCACCCTTCTCGACTCTCGTCTTCGCAGGAACAGCCCCAAGGTCAACCGAGCCATGGAGCACCGTCCCCACCAGGGACAGGACGAGCGGGGACGTCGCCGACACGCCCGTAATCCCAGTCCCTATCGGGGCTGGGGCCGGGCGCCCGCTCTGATCCGCCCAGACGGCGACGCGGATCGGCATCGACCTACTTCCCGATCGTCCTGGTCTTCTTCGCGGTGGGCTTGACGCCCGGGGCCTGGCCTCCCGGCGGATCCTCGGTCTCGATCAGCACCTTCGGCTCCGACCCGACCAGCGAGGTCGTCGACACCGGCACGTCCTCGCGGGTCGCGATCTCCCAGAGACCGTCCGTCGAGTTCTCCTTGACCACGCCCCAGATCCCCAGGACCCGGGCCGCCTTCTCCGCGTTGGGCAGGAGCTGGTTGCGCTCCAGGATGCAGAACGCCCTAATGGTCTCTTTCACAGGAACCTCCGGAAGGCGAAGCCGGGCTCCGCCCTCTCCTTGGCCGGCCCTCGCCGGTACTTCTTGCGGCGGGCCTTCTTCTTCGCCGGATCGGGGTGGGCCTCGTCGGCCTCCTCCTCCTCGATGAAGAGGTCGGTGTCGTCCTCGTACTCCCCGTCGCTCTCGCCCAGGCGCTCCTCGGCGGTGTGCTCGGGCTCCCCCTCGACGATCCCCTCGATCTCCGTGTCCTCGTCCCCGACCGGGACCGTGTCGGTCTCCTCGTCGTGGGCCTCCGCCTTCGCCTTCGCGTAGGGGTTGAGGAACTCGTCGTCTTCCTCGTTCTTGCCGCGGAGGCGCTTCTTGCCCTCGGGCTCGTCCTTGAGCCGCTTCCTCTTGAGATCCTTGAAGTTGAACGCCATCGGAGTCACCTCGTCGCCTCTCTGCGCGCTACTCGAATCCGCGGAAGAGCCTCCGCCCACCTCTCATCGTAACGCCTCCGCCGAAGATTCCCCCCGCTTTCTCCCTCGACCAGAACAGGCGCTCCTGCATGGCCCTGACGTTGGGGTCGGGGGAGTTCACCTCCCGGGCCGCCCGCATCTCGAAGGGCTCTCGCACCACCCTCTTCCGGCTCGCCCAGCCGTACCTGAGCATGTCCGCGACGTCGTCCCCGTCCACCTTCTGGACGTCGTTCGGCTTGCGTGGGTCCCTCACCAGGCCCTGGACCACACGGATCGTCTCGGGGCACTCGGGGCTCAGGACAAGCCTGTTGTGCTGGAACCCGGCCGCCAGAGCCTGCCAGCCGTTCACGCGGTCGTTGTCCGCCGGGATCGGGTCCGGCATCAGGGCGCACCCGCGCATCTCGTTCGCCCTGCGGAAACCCTCCGCCAGATCCATCGCGATCGTCTGCTCCGACGTCCTGCGGGCGAACGCATCCGGGCTCAGGTACACGTCCGACACGGTCTCGGTCCCATTCACCTCGGCGATGAACCCCCCCAGGGTAACCGGGTCCGTGTTCGTGTAAAGCCTTTCCCTGTAGAGGTATGCCTTGTCTCCGAACTCCACGAACCAGCCCACCGCCGAAGCGTGCGTGTAGCCCCAGTCGATCGCCACCCACCTGGGCAGGTAGTCCGGCATCGGGGGAGGGGAGGCCACGTTCGCGGTCTCCGAGAACTCGAAGTAGGTCCCGGCGAGCTGGTCCCAGTCACCGTGCCTCCAGGCAGCGTAGAGCTTCAGGTCCCCGCCGCAGGAGGCCGCCAGCTTCACCTCGTACTGGGGGTCCGCCTTCATCAGGATCCGGTTGTCGTCCAGCTTGGCCGGGATGAACACCGCGTCCATCGTCAGGTCCGCCCGGTCCGGGTTCGGTGCATACCGGAAGACGCTGTAGGGACCGTGGCTCAGGTAGAGCTGCTTGACCCACAGGTGCCCGGGGCCACCCGGGTTACAGCTCATCCGGCGCACGACCGGGATCCCCTTGGCCGAACGCATCGCGCCCCAGAGAAGGTCGATCGTCTTCCTGTTCGGGAAGTCACCGATCTCGTCGACGTAGAGGGCCGAGACGTTCCAGCCCTTGTACATCATCGCGTCGTCGTCGTTCGAGAGGTACTTCAGAATCAGGACCCCGCCCCCGGGGAAGGTCCAGGTCTGCTTCTGCTCGTTCCAGGTCGCTCCGATCGGGGTGTAGACCTCCGCCATCTTCGCCTTTACGTCGAGCAGCTCGGTCTGCTGGCGCCGCAGGAAGAGGCCCCGGAAGGCCGATCCGTAGCGAGCGGCACGGATGGCAGCGTCCCCGATCAGGGCGTACGTCTTGCCCCCTCCGCGGGCACCCCCGTAGACCACGTCCGTCACCGGGCAGTGGATGAAGTGGTACTGAGGCCCGGGTTGAGGGGCCCAGACGGGCGTTGTTACAACGTCTGGGGGGTCTGAGAATGTGGGAGGGGGAGTAGGGTCCCTGGTTGCGCCCGCGCGGTCCTCCTCGGTATGGGCACCCCCGAGGGGCACGCCGGCCGCCGTCGCCGGGTCGTCGAGGTAGCTGGCGCCGAGCCCCATCCTCGCCCTCTGCGCTTCGTACCTCTCGTGTCGCGTCCTCTTCGACTCGGCCGTCCTCGACAAGGCACGAGAGACCCGTGCCTCCATCTCCCTGTCGGCTGGGGTGAGGCTACGCTTCGCCATGCGTCAGCGTCCGGTAATCGTTCTTCTGACAATATCCGTGATACCCCGCAAGTCGTTGATGCTGCAGCGCTTGCGGCTGAATCGCGAAACAATACACGATTATGGACACGAGCAACAACGCAGGTATCACACTTACGCCACGTCTTGCGCCCCACCTCACGAGGCCCCGCCACGAGGGTCGAGGGACCCGGCGGGAGGCAGGGCACGAGCCTCCTCCCAGTCCGCCCGCGCCATCCTCTCCCACTCCTCGGGCGTCGAGGAGACGAGGGGCGCATCCACAAGGTGACCCGCTGGGCTGACGCTGACGACGTACCGGACAGAGGCCGACTCGATACGCTGCGTGACCGGACCTTCCGTTCGGTCGGCCAGCTCCCGAATCGCCGTAACTCCTTCCCTTGCAGTAGGATCCACGGCTCGGGCAATTAAGCTCGCCGCGAGGGCGTCGGCGACCCTGAGCCCTGACCCCTGCTTTCTGCGCCTTCCCGCCACCTCCCGGAGCACGGCGGACCGCACAGCATCAGGGTCGAGGGCGTCCTGCTCCCTCACCTCGACGTCGAGCGCATCCCGGTAGCTCTGGGACAGGGAGAGCCTCCTCGCCGTGAGCATCCGGTCTACCCGGGTGAGGCTCGCCGGGGCGTTGCCAGTGGGGACCGTCGAGGATGCCCGGGGTGCGTCTGTCGGTGCTGCTCGCTGCGGGCGTCTCCCTGCCACGGTCCCTCCTGAGACGACGAGCCGGGTTGCGCCCGGCCCCTCGTGCAGTGCCCGCGAGGAGCGCGACCCGTGAGCCTCGGTCCCCCCGCCGCAGAGCCTGATAAGTGGCCCCACCAGAAGATGATACCCCGAAATCAGACCGTCAAGTCCGAAATACCCCCTGAAGCTGAATCAGACCTGCCGGTCCGCTTCCCTTCCTGAGACAGGAGAGCGCCGCCGGGTGGGGCGCCTGTAGGGTTCTCTCGGAGCCCCGGTGCCCCGGACCCCTCCAGCGGGGGCCGCCCTGCGAGAGCAGACTCCCCCTTACAGGGGGTGCCCGGGCTCGGCCGCCCGCTCAAGGGGGCTCTAAAGGCCCCACCGCGGGCGCCGGGGGCACCGACCGGGGCTGGGAGGGCACGAGTATACACGAGACCGGGTCTTGTCAACCGAAAACCGTAAACCACTGCATTCACGAGCACTTGCGGTCTCTGCACAGTAGAATCCTGACCCTTTCGGATCTGCCACGCGTTGCGCTCGCAAACCCGCATGAACAGCGGCCCGAAGGCCAAGTGCTCGCCTGAAGTCCGCTGCCTGAGCGGGTCGCTCTGCGACGAGGCGGAGCGGCTGGCCCCGGTCAACCCCTCGCAAGGGGCGACCCAACCAAGTTTTTTCCAGACCCAACCAAGCCTCGTAACCCACTGAAACGCAACGCGGTCAGCCCTGAGCCCTGTCCCTTCAGTACCTTGCGTCGGAGCCTCCGGACCCCCGCATCACTTGACATCGTTGTGACAATGCCCTACATTCCTCCTCGCCCCGACAGGGTCACGAGCCAACCGCCAGAGGGCGGATGAGGAGCCGGGGGCTTGACAATCGAGACGACGAGCGAGGCAGAGGCCGGAGCCGCAGAGCCACCGACCCGCCTCCACTCCCTGCGATGGACCGCGCCAGCGTCTGTCGCCCCCGCCGTGAGGCGCAGGGGCGAGCGCACCGGCGAGGAAGCGGAAGGGGAGAGGAGGGGCGGGTGAGGCGAAGACGCGGATGACCCCGGGCGACCGACAGGCAACGGTCGCGCAGAGCCGACGAAGCCGAGAGCCCTGAGACCGCAGGGGAGCCGTGAGGCGCCACCCGTGCATCTCTCACGCGAGGCCGCTCGTCCGGGACAGAGGAGACATCGCACCGCAGGCCTCCTCCTCCCGCCTGAAGTGAAGGGAACGTAACTGCGAGACCAAACCAAGGCTGGGGCGCCCCGGGGAACCGGAGGCGCCTGCTTCGACTCCTCCTCGCGGGGAGGGGCCGAAGGAGGCGCGGGAGACACCCGCCCCCACCTGTGAAAGGAGGGCCAGCATGGCCCAGAAACTGATCGCCCGCAACGTCAACACCGGCGAGATCGTCAACGTCGGCGACACCATCACGTGCTTCCGCGGCGAGACGTGGACGCTCGTCTCCCTCGACCGCGCCGCGGAGCCCGGCCGGTCCGGGAAGGTCACCGCCCGGCAGGGGGACTGGTCCCACTCGTACTACGACAAGGTCTTCGACCTCGTGGTCGAGGAGGCCTGAGTGAACACCTACCGCCTCGCCCCGCGCTACACGCCCGGGAGCCCCGCGACCGTCACCGATTCCGACCTCGCCCGGCTGGTCGCCAAGGAGGAGCGGGCGGCGTACGAGCATGCCCTCGCCGGGCGGCGCGGACCGCGGGGCCGGGAGCTAGCCGAGATAGAGGGGCTCTCTGGCATCGTAGAGGAGGTCTGGCCCTACCGGCAGGGCTGGCAGGTTCGAGACCTGCTGACCGGCGAACGCTTCTACCGCCCCTGACCCCGACGCAAGTCGAGCCCCTCAGTGCGAGAGGGGCTCCATCGTGCGCCGGAGACACCGGACACACCCGAAAAGGGAGGACCCCATGTTCATCCTCAGGCTCAACCCGCACGACATTCGCACCTGCGCCGCCGCCCTCGCCTTCGTCGCCCGGAAGAGGGTCAAGGGGCACGAGGACGTCGCCCCCTCCCGCCGCATCTCCGACAGGCTCGGAGAGGTCTACGTCGAGTCCCTCGCGAAGGGCGAGGTCTACCTCGACGTGACCGACCGCGAGGCCTTCGTTCTCCGGGACGCTCTCGCCGTCGCCGCGGACCTCTGGCCGCTGGGCCAGGTGCCGGTCCCGACGAGCCTCCCCTGCGCCGACCCGGAGACGGTCCTCGCGATGATGGGAGCCTGAGATGAAGACCGACCGCTACGGGAACGCGAAACGCACCCTCGCTCTCACCCCCGCTCAGTGGGTATCCCTCCGCATGGCCGTCGAGGACCGCTGCGCCGTCGCCCGGAAGAAGGCAATTGAGACTCGCGCGGCGCATGTCGCCGACGAGGCGGACCCCGTCGCGAGGGAGGAGTGGGAGGCGTCCAGCATGCTCGACTCCCGGATCCACCGCGTCCTGTCCCGGGTCCGGGAAGCAATCGACCGTACCCAGAAGAAGGCCTGACATGGCGAACCTCACGCCGTCCGGCGCCGCCTGCTTCCACGCCGGTTTCACGCTCGCCCGGGAGGCCGGGAAGTGGCTGGAGATCACCCTGTCCAACGTCCGGGCGGGGCACCCGGAATGGGCGAAGAACGACACCCTTCACCTCGTCCGCTACGCTCTCGCGGCACACTCGATCCTGATGCGCGACACCTCGTCCGGCGTGCCGCCCTCCCACCCGTACCAGCGGGAGCGCACCCTGCGTATCGTCGCGGACGGCGTGAGGGACGGCGCCCGGGACTTCCGGGGTCAAGTCTCCCGGTCCGACCGGCGCAACGTCGCCTGAAAGGAGAGCCCTGTGATCACCGTCTCCCTCATCTTCGCCCCCTTCCCGAACGCCCCGGAGGCGACGCTGGAGTCCTCCCGGGTGGACCTCGACCGAATCCACTCCCTCGCGAAGTGGCTCGACACCGAGCGCGAGGAAGAGACCGGCGATGGGCCGGACGATCCCTGCGACCCACGCTGGTAGACCCCCTCCCCCGCCTCCGGGCGGGGGCTGGCTGGAGCGTCCCGCGGGGCGTTCCGGCGAGCCCCTGAACGCACCTGAGAAAGGAACCGCGACCATGAAGTACATCCCCACCGTGGACCTCTGGGCCGACGGCGTGCAGGAAGCCCTGCGCGACGGCTCCCTCCGCCTCCAGACTGGGCAGTGGGTCCAGTGCGGCCCGCTCGGCCCGAAGGACTACAGGTCCCGCTGGGACCACGTCACCCCCGGGGGCCGGGTCCTCGTCGTTCACCACGGCCCGCACGCGACCCGGAACCTCTTCGCCGTCTGCCGCGCGAACCGGGCGACGAAGGCCTTCCTCGCCTCCTGCGAGGCCCGCCGGGAGGCGGAGCGGAAGGCCGACGAGGCACTCGCCGAGGTGGTCCGGCGAAGGACCCTGCAGGAGAACCTCCGGCGAGGCTGGATGCAGGTCAACGCGGAGCCCGGGGCCGGGTGCTGACGTGAGCGCCCCCCGGAAGGTCACCCTCCGCTGCGTCGTTCCGGGTGTCTGGCAGACCCCGGAGCGCGACGCGGTGGTCTCCTCGCCAGACCCACGCTTCCCGTGGACCCTGCGCGTCGAGGTGCCCGGGAAGAGCTACATGGTCCTCTACTCCAGCCCCCGCGACCTCACGGCGGCTCGCGCCGACATCGCGCGCTACCGGGCTTCCCGGGGGTGGTGATGACCGTCCCCGACCCGCTCTGGATCGGCATCCTCCTCGCCCTCGTCTGCGCCCTGTCCGCGAGCCGCAACGCCCGCCGCCCCTGAGAAAGGAGCACCATGAGAGTCATCACCCCGTTCGAGACCGCGGAGCACGCCTCGCCCGGCCCGTGGGTCGAGATCAACGCCGAGGTCCACACTCGGCGCGACTACACGTCGCACCAGAGGCTCCTCGCGATCACCATCGGCCCCGGCGCCCGCTCCTACGGGCTGAACTTCACCGAGAGTCAGGTCGGCATCACGAACGAGGAGGCCTTCGCGAACGCACGCCTCATGGCGGCGGCGCCGGACCTGTATACCGCGTGCAGGGCCGCCCTCTCGTCCCCCGCGGTCCGGATGCTCGCAGAGAGCTACGAAGAGGGGCAGCCGGAGCGCGCCCTGTACGACCGGCTCCGCGCGGCCATCGCGAAGGCCGGGCGGTAGAACCCACCCCTCGCCCCTCCGGGGGCGGGGGATTCCCCAGAGCGCCCCGCTGGGGCGTTCCGAGGAGTCCCTGAGAAAGGAGCACCCCATGCTCGACATCCTGACGACCTGCACCGCCCCGGCGCCCCAGAAGGGGCTCTGCGGCATCCTCGTCCACGGGCACCCGGTCCCGGGCCTGCCGGGGCTCTTCCTGATCGACCCGGTCTTCCCGCTCGACGCGCACGATGCCGAGAACGGGGTGGACGTCATCCACGGCGCGACCGGGCGGCGCCTCACCTCCGCCGAGAACGGGAACATCGCGGCCCGCCGGATGACGCGCCTCGCCGCCGTCTCGACGGTCTTCGGGATCGACTGGGAGAAGAGGACCCCGGTCCTGAAGCGGGACCGGCGCCGGATGGCCGCGGTCCGCTGGGCTCTCGACCCCGTCGCCGCCATGTTCAACGCGCCGTGCCCGGACGCCGTCGAGACCATCATGGCCGAGGGACTCTCCGCGACCGTCCCGGACGCCACCGTCCGGGTCCTGCTGGGGTAGGAGGACGCCATGACCGACCGCACGTTCACGAAGACCGAGATCTACGCGCACGCCGAGGGGATCTTCGAGATCACCTCGTGCCTGCCCTCCCGCGGCACCCCGGAGGGGGAGGCCTTCTGGTCCTCGTTCGACGGGGAGCGTTCGATCCTCTCCGAGATCATCGCGGACCTCGCTTTCGCCGTCGAGGACGTGGCGAAGGAGGACGGGGTCTCGTGGGGAGACGACGGGGACTTCTACCTCGTGACCGAGTTCCTCGCCGAGGCTCTCGTCGCCTCGACGCTGGAGGGGGAGGGGTTCACCGCAGGCCACTACCAGTGGCTCGTCCGGGAAGCGATCCGAGAGAGCAAGGGAAAGGGCTGAGACCATGACGAAGACGACGAGCACCGAGCAGTCGGTCGAGTCCCCGTTCGACGGCTGGACCGGTGAGGTGTCGGTCCGGGGGTTCGACATCAACGAGGAGCGGGTCGAGCCCGGGAGCAAGAGCGGGATCGAGTGGAACGTCTACGTTCGGTGCGAGGACCCGCTCGGACCGGACCTCGACTGGTACTGCGCCGAGTTCAGCACCGAGC
>JBFYZE010000170.1:0-3025 GCA_041309665.1 Gemmatimonadales bacterium
TCTCGGGGTCGGTGGCGGGGTGGAGGCGGTGGCTCCCGTAGTCCACCCGGAGCCCGTGGAGGGTGAAGCTCCCGGCGTTCCCGCCCACCGCGTCCTGGGCTTCCACGACCGTCGGAGCGAACCCGCGGCGCGCCAGCCCGAGCGCCGCGCCCAGCCCCGCGGGGCCGGCGCCCAGGATCACGACGCGGGTGCTCTCGGGCGCGCTCATCCCAGGTACAGCTCGTGCCACATCATGAAGTTCATGAGCGCCCACAGGGGGCGCCCGTGGTCGTGGCGGCGCTCCAGGTGCTCCTGCACCAGCACGTCCACCGCGTCGGCGCGGAAGAGCCCCACGGCGCGCACCCGCTCGGGGCCGCACCAGTCCAGGAGGACGTCCTTGAGGTCGGCGGCGAGCCAGCGCGAATAGGGCATCTCAAGCCCCACCTTCTTCTTCGCCAGGATCTCCGGCGGCAGGAGCCCGCGGAGCGCCTGGCGCAGGACGTGCTTCTTGCGCAGCCCGGGAAGCTTGAGGCGCGCGGGAACGGTGGCCATCCACCGCGTCAGCTCCAGGTCCGTGAACGGCACCCGCGCCTCGAGGGAGTGGGCCATGGTCATGCGGTCGTTCTTGACCATGAGGTCGTCCGGGAGGAAGACCGCGGAGTCCACGTGGAGGATGCGGTTCAGCCCGTCCCGGGCGCCGGAGCGGTTCCACACGTCGCGGAACCAGCGCTCGGGCGCCTCGGCGGCCGCCTCGAGGACCGCCGGCGCCAGGAGGGCGCGCCTCCGCTCCGCGGACAGGACCACCCGCCACCAGAGATGCGCGTCCACGGGGTCCAGGTCGAGCCCGCCCAGGAAGCGCTTCATGCGGAACTCCAGGGAGAGCTTGCGGTGGGAGACCGGCAGGAGCCCCACCAGGGGCGCCACGACGCCCCTGCGCACGGCGCGCGGCACGCGGCGGGCGAGCGCCGCGACCTTGAACGCGGCGTGGGTGTCGTACCCTGCGAAGGCCTCGTCGCCCCCCTCTCCGGAGAGGAGGACGGTCACGTCCTCCCTGGCCAGGGCGCTCACGCACCAGGTGGGGATGGCCGAGCCGTCGGCGTACGGCTCGTCGATCCAGCGCAGGTACGAGGGGAGCATCTCCCGGACCACGCCGGGCGTGACCAGCACATCCCTGTGTAGGGTGCCCAGGTGGGCGGCTAACCTGCGCGCCGGAGCGCGCTCGTCGAAGCTCGGGTCCTCGAAACCCACGGTGTACGTGCGGATGGGCTCGCCCACCCGGCGGCGCATGAGCGCTGCCAGGGCGCTGGAGTCGAGCCCGCCGGAGAGGAGCACGCCGACGGGCACGTCGGACACGAGCTGGCGCCCCACCGCCGCGTCCATGAGCTCGAGGGCGTGCGCCGTCACCTCGCGCTCGCCCAGGGCGTCGTCCTCGGCGAAGGAGAGATCCCAGTAGCGCTGCAGCGTCACGGAGCCGTCGGCGCAGACGCGCATCCAGTGCCCCGGGGGCACCTCGTGGATCCCGTGGAAGGCGGTCTGGGTGCCGGGCACGTACCCCATCGCAAGGTAGTCGTGGAGCGCCTGGAGCGAGGCATGGCGGGGAACGCGGGGGTCGGCCAGGAGCGCCTTGATCTCCGAGGCGAAGCGGAGGTGCTCGCCGTCCCGCTGCCAGAAGAGGGGCTTGATGCCGTACCGGTCACGGACCAGGTAGAGCTCCCGCTCCCGGCCGTCCCACACCGCGAACGCGAACATCCCGTCGAGCTCGGGGACCATGTCCATCCCCAGCTCCTCGTACAGGTGCAGGAGCACTTCCGTGTCGGTGCGGGAGCGGAACGCGTGCCCCTCCCGGAGGCGATGGTGCCGCTCCAGCTCGCGGAAGTTGTAGACCTCCCCGTTGTGGACCAGGACCACGGAGCCGTCCTCGCTCACCATGGGCTGGTGCCCCGCGGCGGAGAGGTCGACGACGGCGAGCCTGCGCGCCCCCAGCGCGGCCTTCTCTCCGACCCAGGTCCCCCGGTCGTCGGGTCCCCGGTGGGCCAGGGTGTCGGTCATCCGGTCCAGGAGGCCACCGGGGAGCTCGAGGGGTGCTCCGCCGAGGCGGAGGACGCCGCAGATGCCGCACATGGGCGGTTGCTCTCAGTCGGAGGCGGGCGCCGCCGTCACCGCGCCCTCGGGCCCAGGCCGGTGCGCGCGATCTGGTCGGAGAGGAGCCCCACGCACCAGACCACCACCGCGCCCAGGAAGCCCATGACCACAGTCTCGGAGAAGTTCCCGACGAAGAGGTCCCAGACGAACTTGGCGAAGCCGATGAGGAAGAGCACCGCCCCCGCCGGCAGGAACACCTTCAGCGGGTTGAAGAAGACCACCGTCCTCAGGATGAGCATGAGGAAGTCGAAGGCGTGGAAGGGCCGGATCTTCGACGCCCCCAGCCGGGGCCGGTAATCGATGGGGTGCCAGTGGACCAGCCCGTCGTTGACGAGGACGGCCAGCGTGATGGTGGTGGTGAACGAGAACCCGGACGGGAGCAGGTGCTCGTAGCGCTCCACCACGCTCCGGCGCACGACGCGGAGCCCCGAGTTCAGGTCGGGGATGTCCTGGCCGGCGAGGTAGCTGGCCAGGCGCGCCAGGAACCACTTGGCGGGGCGGCGCGCCGCGGGCACGTGTACGCTCGCTCCGGTGCGGGACCCCACCACCATGTCGAAGTCGGCGGCGTGCTCCAGGAGCGCCGGGATGGCCTCGGCGGGATACGTCCCGTCCGCGTCGGTGATGACCACGAGATCGAAGCTCGCGCGGGCGATCCCCGCCTTCAGCGCGGCTCCGTACCCCCGGTTGCAGGGGAGGCGCAGCACTTCCGCTCCCTGGTCCCGCGCCAGTTCCGCGGTGGCGTCGGTGGAGCCGTCGTCCACAACGAGGAGCTCCCAGGGGCGTGCGAGCGCCTGCAGCACGCCGCGGATCTCGGCCAGCGTGGGCCCGATCCCCGTCTCCTCGTTGAAGGCGGGCACCACCACGGTGACGCCTTCCTTGTGGGAGGGAACCGCCACGGGGCCCC
>JBFYZE010000171.1:0-3102 GCA_041309665.1 Gemmatimonadales bacterium
GCCACCGACGTGCGGGGCCGGGTGCGGGTGGACCAGGATGCGCGCATGCTCATGCCCCTGTACCAGAAGCTGGGGCAGGACGGGTTCTTCCTCATCCGCGACGTCGACCGGTAAGCGAGGAACCGTGTGCGGGCGCTTCACCCTGGCCGCCCCGGGCGAGGAGCTGGTGGAGGTCTTCTCCGTCCCCCTCCCCGACTTCGACATCGTCCCGCGCTTCAACGTCGCCCCGGGACAGGACGTGCTCGTCGTGGGGGAGGACCGGAGGGGGCGCCGCATGGGGAGGCTCCGCTGGGGCCTCGTTCCGGCGGGGAGAGGCGAGCCGTCGAATCCGCACGTGAACGCCCGCGGGGAGACCCTGGCGCGGACACCCTCCTTCCGGGGGGCCTTCCTCCACCGCCGGTGCCTCGTGCCCGCGGACGGCTTCTACGAGTGGCGCCGGGGGGCGGGCGGGAGCCCCTTCCTCTTCCGTCCGGCCCTGGGGCGCCTCCTGGCGCTCGCGGCCGTATGGGAGCACTGGGAGGCGCCAGGCCACACGCCTCGCGACGGCGTGGCGCTCGTGACGGTGGCGGCGAACGCCGACGTGGCCCCGGTGCACGACCGCATGCCGGCGCTGGTGAGCCCTGCCGACGTCCCGCTCTGGCTGGGCCGGAGCGCCGCTCCCGAGCGCCTGCAGGCGCTCCTGGTCCCGGCGCCCGCGGGAACCCTGCGTGCGCACCGGGTGTCGCAGCGGGTCAACTCGGTCTCGGAGGACGACGCCGGGTTGGTCGAGCCGGTGTAGATCCCTCCCAGGAGCCCGCCCATGCAATCCGGTGCCGCCACGCCCCAGGAGTATCTCGACGCCCTCCCCCCTGAGCGCCGCGCCGTGGCGTCCGCGGTCCGCCAGCTCGTCAACCAGCACATCCCCGCGGGATACCGGGAGGGGATGGCGTGGGGGATGATCGGGTGGGAGGTCCCGCTGGAGCGCTACCCGGACACCTACAACAAGCAGCCGCTGGCGTACGCGGGCCTCGCTGCCCAGAAGAACCACTACGCGCTCTATCTCCACGGCGTGTACATGAGCCCTGGGGCCCAGGCGGCGCTCCAGCGCGCCTACGCCGCTGCAGGGAAGAAGCTCGACATGGGCAAGTCGTGCCTCCGCTTCAAGAAGCTGGAGGATCTGGTGCCCGAGGCCGTGGCGGCGGCGGTCGCGGCGCTCGGGGTAGACGACTTCATCGCCACGTACGAGGCGGCACAGAAGCGCACGTAGGCGCGGGTCTCCGCACCGCCGGCCGCCGGTGGGGCCCTGTGCGCTTCAGTTCGCCAGGACCGTGCGCCCCCGCGCCCAGGCGCGGAGAGCGTCCATGTGCTCGGCCATGGTGACCGAGAGCGGACGGGTGGCGCGCGCCTCGGCCCGGAGGGCCTCCGTGTCCAGGGTGGCGTTGGCCGAGAACGCGGTGTAGAGGGCGCTCACCACCACCTGCTCGACCTCGGACCCGCTGAAGCCCTCCGTGTCGGCATCCAGCGCCTCCAGGTCGAAGCGCCCCGGGTCCTGCCCCCGGCTCTTCAGGTGGATGCGGAAGACCTCCCGGCGCGTGTCCCCGTCGGGGAGGTCCACGAAGAAGATCTCGTCGAAGCGCCCCTTGCGGAGGAACTCGGGGGGGAGGCGCTGGATGTCGTTGGCCGTCGCCACCACGAAGACGTCGCCGCGCCGGTCCTGCATCCAGGAGAGGAAGCTCCCCAGGATGCGCTGGGAGACGCCCCCGTCCTCCGAGCCCCCCGAGGCGAACGCCTTCTCCAGCTCGTCGATCCAGAGCACCACCGGCGCCATGCGCTCCGCGGCGCGCATGGCGCGCTTGAAGTTGGCTTCGCTCTCCCCGATGAACTTGTTGTAGAGGTTGGAGGGGTCGAGCTTGAGCAGGGGGAGCCCCCACTCGCCGGCCACCGCCTTCGCCGACAGGCTCTTCCCGCACCCGGGCACGCCCAGGAGGAGGACTCCCTTGGGGAAGGAGAGGCCGAACTCGCCGGCCCGCTCGGGACTCGCCACCACTGCCTTCCGCTTGGCCAGCCAGGCCTTCAGCGTCTTCAGGTCCGCCACCCGGGCCATGGACGTCTCGGCCGGATAGTACTCGAGGAGCCCTTCTCGCTCCACCACCTTTCGCTTGGCGTCCACCACCTGGCGGATGTCCGCCGCGTTCAGGGCCCCGTCCTCGACGATGGCCTTGGTGAGGATCTTCTCCGCTTCCATGAGGGTGAGGCCGGAGAGTTGCTTGACCAGCGCCGTGTTCTCCTCCCGGGAGAGGGATACCTCCACGTGCCCCTTGGCCGAGAGGTCCCGGACGATGCGGCCGAGGAGCTCCCGGAACTCCTCGTCCGAGGGGCCGGGGAGGGAGACGGTGGTGGACAGCTCCTTGAGCGTGGACGGGAGCTCCGCGCCCTCGCCGGTGAGGACCACCGCGCCGGACAGGCTCCTCAGGGACTGGGAGGCGTCACGGAGGAGGGAGACCAGGAGGTCCTGCCCGGGGCCGGAGAGGCTCCCCACCAGCCCCTGGACGTGGTAGACGGCCGCGATCCCCGACGCGGCGATGTGCCCCAGGGCCTTCACCGGGTCCCGGGTCTGGTAGGTGGGCTCGGTGAGGCCGTCCCGGACCAGGCCGCGGGAGCGCGTCCAGGTGAAGAAGGGGAGCTTCAGGGCGTCGGCCATGTGGCGCAGGAGCCCTTCGGCCCGGTCCTCCTCCACCGTGTCCAGGTAGACGAGGCCGTACCGGGATCGGAGGAGGAGCTCCAGGTCCTTCAGGGCGTCGTGGGGCATATTCGTCCCGGGCTCCCTACAGGAGCTCGCGCACCCGCTCCGGCGGGCGCGCGAGGACCGCCCGGTCCCCGCGCTCCACGATGGGGCGCTGGAGGAGGTCCGGGTGCGCGACGAGGAGCTCGAGGAGGCGGGCGTCGCTCACCTCGGGGTCGTCGAGCCCCAGCTCCTTGAATTGTGGTGCCTTCGTCCTGAGCACGTCCCGGGGCTTCATGCCCGCCTTCTTCAGGAGGCGCTGGAGCTGCGCCTTGGAGAGGGGCTCCACGAAGTAGTCCACCTTGTCGAAATCCACGCCTGACTCCCTGAGGAGGTCGAAG
>JBFYZE010000172.1:0-7073 GCA_041309665.1 Gemmatimonadales bacterium
GTAGTTCACGTACGCCAGGGCGTTGCGGCGGAGCTCGTCGAAGTGGTGGTCGGCGAACCAGGTCTAGCCGGCGTAGCGGCCGTTGCAGTGCCCCGACCACCAGACCATGACCAGGCCCCGGAGCAGCTCCGAGCGGTGACGGGAGAGCGCCCGGGTGTTCTCCAGCATGGCGACGTTGGCCCCCGCGTTGTCGGTGCCTCCGTGGTACCAGGAGTCCAGGTGCCCGCCGGCCAGGACGTACGGGGCATCCGGTGTGGGCCCAGGGATGATGGCGGTCAGCATGCGGAGCTCCTTCCACCCCGTCTTCGTCTCGGCGCTCATCCTGAGCTGCACGCGGTCCCGGGCCAGGAGCTCCCGCAGCCGGTCCCCGTCGCTCCGCTTCACCTCGGCGACGGGGAGCGTGGGGATGCGGTTGTAGTCCATGAGCGAAGGGGCGCCCCAGACCGACGTGGTGGTGAGGTCGTTGAGGAGCTCCTCCGGGTGCACGAACACGGCGCCCGCTGCCCCCATGAGCGTGAGCTGGGCCACCGGCTCGGGGCGGGGGGCTCCCGTGACCAGCGCGATCTTGCCCCGGAGATCGGGATGGGCTGGGTAGTCCACGGATCCGGTGGGTCCGTCGGCCTCGAGGATCAGGCGCTCTCCGCCCTCCATGAGGAGGGGAGGGAGGTCCTCCAGCGTCCCCACGTCCACGAGCTGGGCCTCGAGGTTCTTCACCGTCCCCGATCCCGATACGGTGATGGCCTGGGGCGCGAAGCCGGCGGCGGGAACCTCCACCGACGCGGACACGGGGTCGCTGATCCAGGCCATGAAGGTGTCCACCCGCACCTGGATCCCCTCCGCCTCCAGCGTCCTCCTCAGGTAGTCCACGGCCGCGAACTCGCCCGGGCTCCCCGACAGCCGGTCGTACTGGACGAGGGAGTCCAGCTCCTCGTTCATGGACGCGACCTGGATCTCGGCCTGGACGGCCTGGATCAGCTCCTCGGTGCCTGCGGCGGTGGGCGCCGGGCCCGCGCACCCGCCGGCGAGAAGGGCGAGGAGGAGTGCGGCGCCGGCTCGGCCGGCGAGATCGGACGTGGCGCGGGCGGCTGCGGATCGCATGGTCCCATCCCTCCAGGGAGGTCGCGGCCGGGCTCCGGGGCCCGGCCCGATTCGTTCAGCACAGGTCCACAACATGGACGTGGGAGGGAGCGGATGGCCAGCGCGACCGGCCTTGCCCCCCACCCGGTCGCGGCCTACCGTGGCGCCCACCCCGTCCGCACGGTTGGACTCCCCGTCCCTGCGGAGCGTGGTCGCCCGCTCCCGTCGGCTCATGGACTTCGACTTCGACACTCCGCTCGACCGCCACGGCACGGACTCCCACAAGTGGCAGAAGTACGCCGGTCGCGACGTACTTCCGCTCTGGGTGGCCGACATGGACTTCAGGTCCCCTCCCGCCGTCCTCGAGGCGCTGCACCGGCGCGTCGACCACGGGATCTTCGGCTACGCGCGCCCGTTGAGATCCACGGTGGCC
The DNA here is from genome assembly GCA_041309665.1 of Gemmatimonadales bacterium. GTDB lineage: Bacteria > Gemmatimonadota > Gemmatimonadetes > Longimicrobiales > Gaopeijiaceae > SZUA-318. Next base: position 1,511 of record JBFYZE010000172.1, read on the forward strand.
GCCGTCGAGGTGGCGCTGGCCGAGCGCTACGGTTGGAGCATCGATCCGGCGTGGATCGTGTGGCTGCCGGGGCTGGTGGTCGGGCTCGACGTCACCGCCCGGGCCTTCGCCGAACCGGGAGACGAGGTGCTCACGCTCGCGCCGGTCTATCCGCCGTTCATGACGGCGCCCGAGAACGGCGGGCGCGTCTCCGTGTCCGTCCCGTGGATGCTGCAGGCCGGCGCCTGGGCCATCGATTGGGATGCTCTCGCAGCGGCCGTCACCCCGCGCACCAGACTCTTCTATCTCTGCAATCCCCACAATCCGCTCGCCCGCGTCTGGCGGAGAGACGAGCTCGCCCGTCTCGCGGACTTCTGCGTGCGGCACGATCTCGTCCTGTGCTCCGACGAGATCCACTGTGATCTGATCCTGGATCCGGCGCTGCCCCATGTGCCGGCTGCGCTGCTGTCCCCCGAGATCGCCGCCCGCACCATCACGCTCATGGCCCCCAGCAAGACCTACAACGTCCCGGGGCTCGGCACGTCGATCGCGATCATTCCGGATCCCGCGCGCCGTGCCCGGTTCGTCCGCGCCGCGAAGGGCATCGTGGCCGAGGTCACCTGCCTGGGCTTCGCGGCCTGCGAAGCCGCCTATCGCGACTGCGAGCCCTGGCGCCGAGCGTTGCTGGCCTACTTGCGCGGAAACCGGGACTACCTGCTCGACGCGATCGCGCGCGAAGTCCCGGGCGTCCGCGTGGAGGCACCGGTCGAGGCTACCTACTTGCTGTGGCTCGACGTCGCGGCGCTGGGCCTGCCTGCTCCCGTGGCCCACTTCGAAGAACACGGGATCGGGCTCAGCGACGGCGCGCCGTTCGGCGCGCCGTCCGGGAGCCACCTGCGCCTCAACTTCGGCTGCCCCCGCGCGGTCCTGACCGAGGCGGTGCAGCGGATGAGACGCGCCCTCGCGGGCGTCAGGACGTAGGGTACGGCGCCTTCAGCACGAACTTGGGATTCGCCTCGAGGTATTTCTTCACCCGGTCGGTCCGGCTGAGCGCGTCGGGCAGGAACGCCACCGCCTTGTCGATGCGCTCGTCGGGCTCGGCGCAGCTGAAGCGGAGGAAGCCGCTCCCGGCCGCACCGAAGCACTCGCCGCCCAGGCAGGCGACGCCGAAGGCGTCGTCGGCGCCCTCGAGGAGGTACATGGCCAGGCCGTGGGACGTGATCCCAAGCTTGTTGCACGCGGCGGTGACGTCGGGGAAGACGTAGAACGTCCCCTTCGGCTGCTCCACCTTGAACCCGTCGATCTTCTTCAAGCCGTCGCTGAGCCGCTCCACCTTGCGGCGGAAGCGCAGCATGTAGTCGTCGCGGGTCTCCTGGTCCTTCTCCAGCGCCGCGATGCCCGCGCGCTGGGCCAGCGTGGGCGTGCACGACGCGCTGGTGTTGATGAGCAGGCCGATGGCCGACACGAGATCCGGCGACCCCACGGCGAAGCCCAGGCGCCAGCCGCTCATGCTGTACGACTTGCTGAACGTGTAGGCGGCCAGCGTCTGCTCCATCATCCCGGGCTCGGCCAGGATGGATTTGTGCTCGCCTTCCCAGACCATGTGGCAGTATGGCTCGTCGGCGAAGACGTAGACGTCCTTGCCGCGCACCAGGTCCGCGATGGCCTTCAGGTCCTCCTGGGTGGCCACGCCCCCGGTGGGGTTGTGGGGCGAGTTGAGCAGGATCCCCCGGGGCCTCGGGTCGGTGGCGAGGAACTTCTCCACGTCCTCCGGCGACGGGCGGAACTGGTTCTCCGCCCTGAGCGGGACCTCCACGGCGCGGGCGCCGCGGCGCTGGAGGTTGGGGATGTAGGTGGGGAACTGGGGGCTGAAGATGAGGACGCCGTCACCCTGCTCGAGGATCGCCTCGGCCCAGTACAGCTCGAAGGGCTTGGCCCCGGAGGCCACCACGAGGTTCTCCGGGCCGGCGGCGTACCCGAACTCGGACGAGACGAACTTCGCCGCCGCCGCGCGCAGGTCGGGGAGCCCGATGCTCGGGCCGTAGCCCGTCTCGTTGTTCTCGATGGCGCGGATCCCCGCCGCCTTGGCGTGGGGGGTGCTGGGGAACGGGCTGTCGCCGATCTCCAGCTCCACCACGTCCTTGCCCTTGGCCTTCAGCGCCCTCGCGGCCGCCAGGACCGTGAAGGCCGTCTCCGCCGTCAGGTTCCGCACCAAGCTGCTCAATCTGGCCATGGATATACCTCCACCGAAGGCTGCAAGGGACGTTTTGAGGTAAATGTACCGTCGGCGCGGACCCCACCCAAGGGACAGGCAGGTCCCCGTTCCGGGCGCACAGAGGCCGACGGCGGGCCGCTCACCACCCCCACGGGGGCGGCGGCGGCTCCACCGGACGGGTGAGGTCGAATTCCACCCGCACGCGGCGGTCCGTCCCCTCGCGGCGGAGCGCATAGGCATACATGTCGCCCGGGTGGATCTCCACCGTCCACACGTTGGTGGCGGCGGCGGGGATCAACTCGGCGGTGTACGCGTCGGCGCGGAATTCCTGGCGCATGTCGGTCCCCTCGTCGGCGGTGTCGCCGCCGTATTGGGTGACCTCATCCTCCGAGCCGTCCTCGTGACGGTGGTCGTGCTTCAGGCGGATCCCTTCCGCCGTTCGGGTGAAGATCCAGGTGCGGGAGCGGTTCTCCCCCACGTGGAAGGGGACACGGATCTCGTCATCGAAGCACTCCCGGACGTGCATGACGAGATCCTGGCCTTCGAAGAGCCCGCCTCCGGAGGTGTCTTCCAGGAGGGTGCCGGGGAAGGCCTGCCCGCAGAGGGAGGCCAGCGAGGTCCAGAACCGGTCCTGGGGGCCCTGCGCCTCCACGAGGGCGGCGTCCGCGGGCTCCCTGGAGGCGTCGTCCCCACCGCACCCCCCCGCCAGCAGCAGGATCGCCAGCCCGCCGAGGCTCCTGCGCACGGAACTGCTCTTCATCGCGTGATGCATGTTTCCTGCCTGCTGGTCGCCTGGAGGTGAATGCCGAAGAGGTGGTTCACTTGGGGTCCCATCGAACAGGCTGGTGGTGTCCAGACACGAACCAGTCCGATGGGGAGGCCCTCGGTGCACGTGCACAAGAATGCGAAACCGACGCCCGCAGGGCGAGCCTTGGTGGCTCGGAGAGTGCTGTTCGAGCCTCAGGCGGTGGGGGGTGTCAGCCGCTCGCTGGGGGTCAGGCGGCGGACCGTGCGGAAGTGGGTGGCGCGGTACCGGAGCGGGGGTTGGAGGTCCCTGGAGGACCGATCCAGTCGGCCGCGGCGCAGCCCGAGGCGGAGTGCTTCAGGAATCCCCGGCGGCCCTCTCCGGCTCCGGGAGGTGCGTCCGTCGCGGAGCGAGCCCCCGGCTTCCGAGGTCGTCCGGGAACATCCGCGGTGATGGGCGGGTCCAGCAGGGGGCGTCAACACCGTAACCCGCTCCGCGGCGAGGATCGCACGTTGCCCCGCTGCGCCACGGTCGGACGCCCCCAGGAGGCGCCCGACCCAGGAGGAAGACGACCGGTGCTCCGGATCCCCGAGCTGTGCCATCCCATCCGCCGCTTCCACTGGGCCATCATCGCGCTGGGCTTCGCCTCCATGGCGGGAGGCGGCTGGCTCGCCTCCAAGCTCAAGGTGGACTCGGACTTCGCGGCCCTCCTCCCCGACTCGTACGAAAGCGTGAAGGCGCTCAAGGCCATGGACGAGGCGGTGGCGGGCGGGGGGAGCACGCTTCGCATCGCCTTGAAGACCCGGGACTTCGCTGCCGCCCTGGCGTTCGCCGAGGAGCTGGCGGCCCGCCTGGAGGAGTCCGAGCACGTCTCCACGGTGGACTGGCAGAACGACGTGGACTTCTACGAGCGCCACCTCCTCCTCTTCCTGGAGCCCCAGCAGCTCGACTCGCTCCACGACGAGATCCAGTCGGCGCTGGACCGGGAGCGCCAGGCCGTCAACCCGTTCATGGTGGACGACCTCTTCGGCGATCCTCCGGCGGGCGCGGCGGATGAGGGCGAGGACCTCAGCGCCCAGCTGGTGCGCCTGGAGGAGACGTACGAGGCGGAGCTCCCGTCCCGGTACTACCTGAGCCCGGACAGCACCGTCCTCGTGCTCACCGTGAACCCCGCGGAGGGAGGCACCGGCCTGGGCTTCGCCCGGAGGATGGTGGCGGACGCCCGCCGGATCGTGGCCGAGGCGGACCCGGCGTCCTTCGCTCCCGACATGGAGGTCTTCTACGGGAGCAACATCAAGAACCGCATCGACGAGTACGAGACCATCATGCGCGACATCCTTGGAACCGCCGGCTACGGCGTCACCGGGGTGTTCCTGGTGCTGGCCATCGTGTTCCGGAGCCCCATCAGCGCGTTCCTCGTGTCCCTGTCCCTCTTCGCCTCCCTCACCTGGACGTTCGGTCTCACCTACCTCCTCATCGGCCAGCTCAACACCATCACCGGGTTCCTCTTCGTGGTGCTCTTCGGCATGGGTGTGGACTACGGGATCCACGCCATGGCCCGGTACCGGGAGAGCCGCCAGGCGGGGGTGGACGTGGGCGGCTCCATCCACCGCATGGTGTGCCTGAGCGGGTCGGCGCTGGTGACCACGGCGCTCACCACGTCGGCGGCGTTCTTCAGCCTCATGCTCCTGGAGTTCCGTGGCTTCTCCGAGCTTGGGCTCATCACCGGGATCGGGATGATCTTCGCCGTGACGGCCATGATCGTCTTCCTCCCGGCTCTGGTCATCGCCGCGGAGCAGTTGGGGGTGCTCAGGATCGAGCGGGTGGAGGGGAAGGCCCTCACCGCCACGAAGCGCCCCCTCACCTGGGCCCGACCGGTGCTCGCCGCCGGCCTCGTGCTCCTCGTGGTGAGCGGCTACCTCTTCTCCAAGGTCCAGTTCCAGTACGACTTCACGAACCTCCGCATCATCACGCAGGAGCGGGAGGAGTACGCCCGGGAGACCACCGGGGTCTTCACCCAGTCCGAGTCCCCGGCCCTGGTGCTCGCGCCCGACGCGGAGGCGCTGGAAGAGGTGGTGGCCGCGGTGGAGGAGATCATCCGCACCGACACCGTCTCACCCACGGTGGAGAGCGTCCGCTCCATCCTGTCGCTGGTCCCGCCCGACCAGGAGGTCCGTCTGGACAGGATCGCCGCCCTCCGCAGGCTGGTGGAGGAGGATGTGGACGGTCAGATCGACGACGAGGACCAGGCCCGCGTGGATCGCCTCAAGCGGTTCCTGATGGTGGAGGAGCCCTACACGTGGGACGACTTCCCCGCCAAGGACCGCCTGCGCTTCGCCGACCGGGAGGGCAAGCCCGGGAACTTCGCCGTCATCTATCCCGGCGTGGCGCTCCGGGACGGGCGCAACGCCATCGCCTTCCGCGACGACATCGGCACCATCTCCGGGGCGTCGGGCAACGTGTACCACGCCGCGTCCAGCAACATCATCGTGGCGGACATGCTCACCATGATCACCCACGAGGGGCCCCTGGCCGTCCTCCTATCGGTGGCCGTGGTCTTCCTCATCATCCTGGTGAACCTGCGCTACCTGAAGGGCACGCTCCTGGTCATGACCCCCCTCCTC
>JBFYZE010000173.1:0-7494 GCA_041309665.1 Gemmatimonadales bacterium
CGGGCATCCCCGCAGGATCCCCGGTCCGGGTTGCTGGCCGGACTGCTGACCCGGGCGGCCCTCGGCCTGCAGCAAGGGGATCAGGGTGAGGCCGAGGGGTTCTGCCGGCGGGTGCTCGAAATGCAGCCCGAGCATGCCGAGGCACTGAAGATCCTGGGTGTCATCCAGCAACGGCGGGGGCAGTTCGCCCACGCGGAACGCCTGATTCGGCAGGCCCTCCTCGGGGCGCCGGACTGCGCGTCCGCCCACACCGCCCTCGCCGAGGTGCTGATGGGCCAGGGGCGTTACGAAGAGGCGGCTCCTGCCTACCGGCAAGCCCTTCGGCTTCAACCCCGCGACACGATGGCGTACGTCGGCCTCGGGGCGGCGCTCGAGCACCTCGGCAACCTTCCGGAGGCGGCGGACACCTATCAACAGGCTGTGCAGTGGCGGTCGGAGGGTAACGGACAGGTCCATTTCCTGCTGGGTGAGGTCCTCACGCGACAGGGGAGGTTCGAGGAAGCCGTCCACGCGTACCGGACGGGCCTGGATCGGGATCCGGATCACCTCGACTCGATCCGGGCGCTGGGCACCCTGATGCATCGTCTCGGGCGGGTCGCGGAGGCGCAGGCGTTGTTCGGGGATGCCGTGTTTCGCATGGACAGGGCGGACACCCTTCCCCTGCTGGAACACTGGCTGGGGTTGATGCCCGACGACCCGGTGGCCAACCACCGGTGGACCGCCTGGCTCGGGCAGGAAGCGCCGGCCCGGGCGTGCGATGCCTATGTGACCTGGCTCTTCGATCATTACGCGGACCGGTTCGACGACCACCTGCGACAGCTCGGTTATCGTGCACCGACCTTGATCGCGGCCCGGCTGACCGCGCTTCTGGGAGAAGGGCGGGGGCAACTGGATGTATTGGACGCCGGTTGCGGCACAGGGCTGTGCGGGCCGATCCTGCGGCCTCACGCCCGTCGTCTGACCGGCGTGGATCTGTCGCCGCGGATGATTGACAGGGCCCGGGAGCAGGGCGGTTACGACGAGCTGGTCGTGGACGAGCTGACCGCCTTCCTGGAGGGACACCGCCTGGCTTTCGATCTGGTCGTGTCCGCGGACACGCTGGTCTATTTCGGGGAGCTGGATGCCGTTCTCACGGCGGCGGCGCACGCCCTCCGTCCCGGCGGTCATCTGGCCTTCACGGTGGAGGAGGCCGAAGGGACGGAGGCCGCCCATTATCATCGCCTCAACCGGAGCGGCCGCTACAGCCACACGGCCGAATACCTGGACCGCGCGTTGGCGGGCGCCGGTTTGAGCGTTGAGACGATGGAGCCCGTCACACTGCGGCAGGAAGGTGAGGAAGGGGTGCGGGGGTTCGTGGTGCTGGCCCGAAGGCCCGCCCTCTGAGGAACGTCCATGAATCGCGGGAAACGTCGGGCCAGGGTTGGAGGAAGCCGATCGCGGCCCTCTCCCCCCGGAGAAAAGGTGAAGAGGGCCGTCGAGCTCCTGCAGCAGGGGCGCCTGGACGAGGCGGACGCCCTGTTGCGCCAGAGCCTCCGGCAGGACCCTGATCAGGTGGATGCGCTCCATTTCCTGGGAGTGCTCGCCGCGAAACGCGGCCGGCCGGAGGAGGGCGTCGAGCTGATTCGCAGAGCTCTCGCCCAGAATCCCTACTACGTGGACGCCCTCAACAACCTGGGCAATCTGCTGTTGACGGGGGATCGGGTGGACGAGGCGGTGGCCGCCTACCGGCGTGCCATCGCCCTCGCGCCGGATCATGCCAACGCCCATGCGAACCTAGGCATCGCGCTGCGGCGGTCCGGGAAGCTCCCGGAAGCGGTGGCCGCCTTGCGTCAGGCCACCGCGCTGGAGCCGCGCCACGCGATAGCCCACTATCACCTCGCCAAGCTTCTTGCCGATCTGGGCCGGTACGAAGAGGCCGTCGCCGCCTATCGCGAGGCGATCCGGGCGGACCCCTCTCATGTCCCGTCCCATGACGGCCTGGCAGCGCTCCTCCACGATCTCGGGCGCGGCGAGGAGGCCGCCGCCCTGTATCGGCAGTGGCTGGACCGGGACCCGGGCAGTCCGGTCGCCCGCCATATGCTGGCGGCGAATTCGGGAGGTGACCCACCCGGACGGGCCGCGGACGAGTACGTCCGGGAGTTGTTCGACGGCATGGCGGACGGTTTTGACCGGCATCTGAACACCCTGGAGTACCGAGCGCCCGAGTGGATCGCACGGGCCGTCGCCGCGGTCCTGGGGGCACCGGAGCGATCGTTGGCCGTGCTGGACGCCGGTTGCGGAACCGGCCTGTGCGGCCCGTTCCTGCGCCCGTACGCCCGCCGGCTGGAAGGGGTCGACCTTTCGAGCCGCATGGTGGAGCGCGCACGCGAGCGGGGCGGCTACGATGAGCTGGTCGTGGCCGAGCTGACGGCGTTCCTGACCGCGAGGCACCAGGCCTACGATCTGATCGCGTCGGCCGATACGCTGGTGTATTTCGGCGAACTGGCAACGGTCTGCGCCGCGGCGGCCGGCGCTCTGCGCCCGGGCGGGTGGCTCGTCTTCACGGCGGAGCTTCCGCCGGACCCTCCCCCCGCGTCGGGCTTCCACCTGCAGAGGAGCGGGCGGTACAGCCACTCAGAGGGGTACGTGCGGGGTGTCCTGGAGAGCGCCGGTATGGTCGTCGCGAGCCTGGAAGCGGTGGATCTTCGCCGGGAAGGCGGGCGGCCGGTAGCCGGGCTTCTGGTGGCGTCCCACACGGCGCCGGCATCCGCATAGGGCTGCGGGGTCCGCCGGGCTCGGGGGGTCGCGGGGCGGCGAGGAGGGCTCGGAGCCGGGGTTTAAGCGCAGTGGGTTCGGGGAAGCGGTGACCGGTCAATCCACCCCGGCAGGCCTTTCTCCGCGACCCGGCCCCGCCAAGCCCGCTTCCGGCCGTCTCCCCAAGCTCAAGGTCCCGCAGGACTCCCGGCGCTTCCCCGTCGGGTGGCCGCGGGCGAAGCCCCCGTCGGGGAAGCCATCTCCACCTTGTCGCGCATCCCCACTTCTCCCGCTGCCTGAAGGCCATGCTGGAAGAGCACGGGTCCGACCAGCTCGTGGATGGCCACCATGGCGACGAAGAGGGTGGTCATCTCGGCCCCCCATTCGGGAAAGGCCCGGACGGCAATCACCACCATCCCCAGCGTGACCCCGGCCTGGGAGATGAGTCCTGTCCAGGCGTAGGCCCGCACGGTCTCCTCCGCACCCGCCAGACGGGCTCCCAGCCGGGTGCCACCGAACACGGCCATTCCCCTGAGGAGCACCAGAACCGCAACGAAGGGCCCGATGGCTCCCAGGCTCGTCATCTCGATCTTCGCACCGGCAAGCGAAAAGAAGAGCGCATAGAAAGGGAGGGAATTGACCCTGGCCGCAGCGAGAAGCCGCTCCCCTTCGGCCCCGGACAGGTTCTCGACGAAGAACCCCGCGGAGAGGGAGAGAAGCAGGACCTCCATGTGCAGGAAGGCCGCCACCTGTGCATTGAGAACGGCGATGCCGAGCACGAAGAGGACCGGGTGGGCGCGGTGGCGCAGGAGGTACCGGGAGAGAGCCCACCCGCTGAGGGCACCGACGAGAAGGGAACCCCCGATCTCTCGCACAAGAACCAGATGAAACTGAGTCTGGGCGCCTTCCCCATTCTGGATCCGCTGAGCAAGGGAAAGGGCAAGCGCGAAGAGGATGATCACCGCCACATCCTTCAGTACGGTGACGCTCAGCACCGTAGTGGTCACCGGCCCCTTGGACCGCGTCTCGTTGATCAACGCCACCGCCACCGACGGCGAATTGGCGATGGCGATGGACCCGAAGATGATCGCCACGGTCCCGACCCCAGCGGGACCCAACCCACGGGTCAAGGGGAGCCACGGCGAAAGGAGGAGGATCGCACCACCGACCACCACGAACACGGTAGCCATCTCGGCGGCAATGATGGTCCCGATGGCGCGTGCCCTGGGGCGGATCTCCCGCACCCGCAGCTCCGCACCGGCGGTGAGCGCGATCAAGCTGATGGCGATATCGTCGACGGCGCCCAGAGAGGACACGTCTTCGGCGGTGAGAATCCCCAGCAGGCCCGGCCCGACGACAGCCCCGAGCAGGATGTACCCGGTGATGCGGGGAACCCCCGCCTGCCTGGCGGCACTCCCCGCCAGGTAAGCGGCGAGAAGAAGGAAACCGGTCAGGGCCGCGGCGGCACCGGGAGCGGTGCCAGGTCCCGCCGGCAACTGCGCCGACAGACCTTCCAGGCCCCACGCCAGGAGGATAAGCACGATCAAGGTGAGGAGCTGTCGCACGGGCCCTCCGGATACGGCGAATCCCACCACGATGGCCGCTGTGGCGTCGAGCGGCTGGGTCCGAAGGCTCCCCGGTTACCTGGTGGCGAAACGGTTATGGATACCCTCCTACATATACGATGGCATCCCCTCCGGCTCAACCTTCGCTTCCCGCTCCCTCAGGGGGTCCTCCTCGCCCCCGGACCCTCCCCCGTCGCCTCCCGGTTCCGCTCCCCTGGCCCGGATCAACCGGCTTGCGGCTCCCCGCCGAAGGGAGGAGATTGGGCCCTGGCCGGGATCCAGGCAGCTTCTTCCTCGAATCCCATCCCATCGCCGGTCAACCCGGCCGCCCTCCCCCGAGCACCGGAGGCTTGCTTCGTTGGACTCCGCCATCCCCCCGATCTCCGGCCACGCGATCCTGGTCCTCCTGTTCCAGCTCGCGCTCCTCCTCCTCCTGGCTCGAACGTTGGCGGAGGTGATGCGTCGCATCGGACAGCCCGAGGTGATCGGGGAGCTGATCGCCGGGATCCTCCTGGGCCCCACCGTCCTGGGCCATCTGGCCCCCGGGCTCTTTGAAGCCGTCTTCCCCCAGGAGGCCACCCAGTTCCATCTCCTCGAGATGGTCTCATGGCTGGGGATGGTACTCCTCCTCCTCCTCACCGGGCTGGAGACGGACATCCGGATCATGAAATCCCTGGGCCGGGCTGCGCTGATGGCGTCCGTGTTCGGGATGGTGATCCCCTTCGGGAGCGGGCTTCTCCTGGGTTGGATCCTCCCCGACGCCTACCTCACCGATCCGGAAAACCGGCCTGTCTTCGCTGCCTTCCTCGCCACCGCCATGGCCATCTCCGCCATGCCGGTCATCGCCAAGATCCTCCTGGACCTCAACCTGATGCGGCGCGACATCGGGATGGTCATCCTCTCGGCCGGAGTGGTGGACGACACGACGGGGTGGATGATCCTCTCCGTCATCGCCGGGGTCGCGGCCGGAGGTACCTTTCGTCCCCTCGACACGGGAATGACGCTGGTGTGGCTGGCCGTGTTCCTGGCGGCGATGCGGTGGGTCGTCTACCCGGTCATGAGCCGGGTCATCCGCTATGTGAATGAGGAAGTGGGGCAGGCTGGTGCCGATCTCACGCTCATCCTGACCCTCACCTTCGTCGCGGCCGCCGCTACGGAAGCCATCGGAGTCCACGCGGTTTTCGGAGCCTTTGTGGCAGGGATGCTGGTGCGCCAGGTGCGGCGCGTGCGGAGCGATTCCCTGCACACACTGGAGCACTTCGTGCTCTCCGGGCTCTCCCCCGTGTTCTTCGCCTTCGCCGGCCTGAAGGTGAACCTCTGGGAGCTCACGGGGTGGCAACTCCCCCTCCTTGTCCTGGCGGTCGCCGTCGCCGGAAAGCTCGTGGGCTGCTACGTGGGGGGACGCCTGGGGCGGCTCTCCCACTGGGAGTCCCTGGCCATCGGGTTCGGGATGAATGCCCGGGGCGCGATGGGGTTGATCGTCGCCCTCATCGGTCTGTCCCTGGGACTTCTCACCCAGGAGATGTACTCCACCATTGTCCTGGTGGCCGTGGTGACCTCGGTCATGGCCCCCCTTCTCCTCCGATGGGCGGTTCCGCATCTCCCTCTGAATGAAGAGGAGAAGCGCCGGATGCAGGATGACGGTGGGCTACCCCTCCTGCCGTCGGGCGCGGCGCGGATCCTCGTGCCCACGGCTGGCGGGCTGAACGCCATGGCCGCAATCCGTTTGGCCGCCCCCCTGGTCCGACGACAGGACGGTCAACTGGTGGTGTTCTACGTCGAGAGTCGACCCCCGGCTGGAGGTTGGCGGTCGCTGGGGATCCGGCGCCGGCCCTCCGTGGCCGGCACCAACCTCGACGAGCACTTCCGGCAGGCCGGGGAGGTCGTGGGGAGCGGCCCCGGCCTCCTCGTCACGCGCAAGGCCAGCAACCCGGACGTGGCCGCCGCCGTGACCGGGGAGGCGGCACGGGACTACGACCTCCTGATGATCGGGGCGGCCCGCGACGCGTCCCTCTACGATCCTCTCACCCACCGCGTGGTGCTGGATTCGCCCATTCCCGTCGTGATCGTCCGGCGGGGCCCGCGGGATTTCCCCGAATCGTCCCCCCGGCTGTTGGTGCCCTTCGATGGAAGCCTCTTCGCCCGGTATGCGGTGGAGTTCTCCTTTGCGGTTTCGGCTGCGGCCGGCGGCCACGTCACGGTCCTGCACGTGGTGGACGAAGCGCGCCTCGCCTTCGGCTCCCTTCCGGTCCCCGAGCGTCGCATCGCCCACTCGGCCACGCAGGCGCAGGTGGCGGAGATCCGGGGCCAACTGCTGGCGGTCCTGGGTCCGGCTGCCGCCCGGTACGGCCTTTCCTTCTCCACCCACATCGTGGCCGGAGGGTCCCCCGGTGAGACCATCATCGCGGAGTCGGGTTCGGACCGGTTCGACCTCCTGGTGGTGGGCGCCGAGAGCAAGTTGCTGGGGACTCCGCTCTTCCTGGGCCAGGGTACCGCCGAGATCGTCGAACGGGCGGTTTGTACCACCGCGGTGGTTATCCCCCGAACGGAGTGATGCGCCCGGCGGTTCCTGCTGCTCGAACCCCCGGTCCGTCAGCCACCCCCGGAACGACCCGTTTCCCTCTCCCGGGTCTCACTCAGGAGCGCGCCGGGAAAGGTTGCGCCCCCTCCCCCGGGGTGAGGTCCCCCTCTTCTTCCCGATCTTGCCTCCGCACCCCTACATTCCCCGGGCTTTCGGGCTCCCCGACCCACCTCGCGGCGCCCATTCCCGATCCCTGGCACCCTCGGCCTCGCCCATGGCCCACCACGTGCGCTACGACGACTTCCTCCAGGAGGTCGGCATCCGCCATGAGACGGTGAAGTATGCCGACGTGGTGGCGGCGGCCCGGGCGGAGGGCCCCAGGGTGCGGGTACGCCCCCACGACGTCTTCCACATCCTCCGGCCCTACGTCACGCCCCGTTTCGCCGAGCAGCTACGGGCCGTGGTCCCCCTGGCCCTCTACCTGGCCGCTTTCCAGTTCTTCTTCCTTCGCCGGCCGGTGGAGGGGGGGTGGACCATCCCCCTGGCCCTGGCGGGGGTCGTCGTGGGGCTCATGCTCTTCCTGGAGGGGCTGCGGGTGGGTCTCATGCCCCTGGGGGAGCGCATCGGCGGCACGCTCCCCACCCATACCCCCCTCCCCATCGTGCTGGGGGTGGT
>JBFYZE010000174.1:0-4722 GCA_041309665.1 Gemmatimonadales bacterium
GGCACGGGGCGCGTGGCTCCCCGCGACCTGGCCGCGCTCCGCCGCTCCCTCCAGCGCCTCCCGGCGCTGCGCGACGCGGGCGCCTCCGCCGAGTCAGCCACGCTCCGCGACCTGACCGCGGGGCTGGACTGCCTCGAGGACCTGGCCGCGCTCCTCGCCGACGCGCTCTCCGAGGACGCCCCGGCCACCCTCCAGGAGGGGGGGGCCATCCGCTCCGGGTGGTCCGCCGAGCTCGACGAGCTGCGCGCGGTGCGCGACGGAGCCGTGGACTTCATCGCCCGCCTCCAGGCCCAGGAGCGCGAGCGCACGGGGATCTCGTCGCTGAAGGTCGGCTTCAACAAGGTCTTCGGGTACTACCTGGAGGTCACCCGGGCCAACCTGGACCGGGTCCCCGCCGACTACGTGCGCAAGCAGACCCTCGCCAACGGGGAGCGCTACTTCACCCCCGAGCTGAAGGAGTGGGAGGAGAAGGTCTTCGGCGCCGAGGACCGCATCGCCCAGCTGGAAGCCGAGCTTTTCACCCAGGTGCGCGCCCGGGTCGCCGAGCAGGTGCCCAGGCTCCAGCGGACCGCCTCCCGCGTGGCCGCCGTGGACGTGCTCGCCACCTTCGCCCGGGTGGCGGAGCGGCGTGGGTACGTGCGCCCCGAAGTCCACACCGGGTTCGAGCTGGAGATCCGCGGCGGGCGCCACCCCGTGGTGGAGACCATGATGCCAAGGGAGGAGTTCATCCCCAACGACCTGGTGCTGGACCCGGGCGCCTGGATCGTGGTCCTCACCGGGCCCAACATGGCCGGGAAGAGCACCGTGCTCCGGCAGGTGGGGCTCATCCAGCTCCTGGCCCAGGTGGGCGCCTTCGTGCCCGCCGACGCAGCCCGGCTCCCGGTGGCGGACCGGATCTTCACACGCGTGGGGGCCTCCGACAACCTGGCCCGCGGCCAGTCCACGTTCATGGTGGAGATGAGCGAGACCGCGGCGATCGTCCACGGGGCCACCGGGCGATCCCTCGTGCTCCTGGACGAGATCGGCCGGGGGACCTCCACCTACGACGGCGTCTCCATCGCATGGGCGGTCACCGAGCACATCCACGAGCGGGTCGGCGCCAAGACCATCTTCGCCACCCACTACCACGAGCTCACCCAGCTCGGCGACCTCCTCCCCGGCGTGAAGAACATGAACGTCTCGGTGCGGGAGGTGGGCGAGGAGGTGGTGTTCCTCCGGCGCCTGGTGGACGGGGGTGCCGACCGGTCCTACGGGATCCAGGTGGCGCGCCTCGCCGGGCTTCCCGCAGGGATCCTCGCCCGGGCCCGGGAACTTTTGGCCGAGCTGGAAGGAACACATAGCCACGGAGGCGAAGGTCTGGGCCGGCGCGGCGCGCACCGGCCGGCGTCCGAGCCTCCCCCCGACCAACTCTCCATCTTCCAGATGGAGCACCCCGTGGTGGAGCGGTTGCGCGCGCTGGACCCCGACCGCCTGACGCCCCGGGAGGCTCTGGACCTGCTCTACCAGCTGGGCAGGGAGGCTAAGGACCGGCCCTGATGCGCTTAGACTGCAGTGTGCCCCTGGCGCGCGCCGGCGTGGCGTCGGCCGTGCTCGCGCTCGCAGGCGCCGCCGGCTGCGCCGGCGACGGGAGCATCGACCAGCCCGCTCCCCTCTACGGGGAGGTCCCCATAGAGTACCCGCTCAGCCTGTGGGACCAGGACATGGAAGGGGAGACGCTGCTGCGCGTCCGCGTCACGGACACGGGCCACGTGGACAGCGTGGAGGTCCTGGAGTCGTCGGGCCACGTGGCCTTCGACTCCGCCGCGGTGCAGGGGGCGCGGGACCTCCGCTTCACCCCGGCGCGCAAGGGAGGCAAGCGCATCGAGGTGTGGGCCGAGGTGCCCGTGCACTTCTCCAAGCGGCCCCGTCCCGACACGGTGAGGATGGGGGCATGAGGATCGCGGTGCTCATGGGTGGCACCTCCGACGAGCGGGAGGTCTCCCTGTCGTCGGGGGCCCAGGTGGCCAGGGCGCTCCGGGAGGCCGGCCATGACGTGGTGGCGGTGGACACGGTGCGCGGCGCCCTCGCCAGGGAGGAGGAGGAGCGGCTTCTCGCCGAGGGGGTGCGCTCGGACCCGCCCGAGCAGGTCGAGCTCGCGCTCCTGGACGAGGGGCACACGGTGGCGCTCACCCGGGATCCGTCGCTCGGCGAGGTGGACCTGTTCTTCCTGGCGCTCCACGGGGGTTCCGGCGAGGACGGGACCATCCAGAGCCTCCTGGACGTGGCGGGGGTGGCCTACACCGGGAGCGACCGGCTGGGGTGCTCGCTGGCCATGGACAAGGAAGTGACCAAGCGCCTCCTGCGGGACGCGGGGATCCTCACGCCCGACTGGCTCGTCGGCGATCGCACCGCCCGGGAGGTGGAGGATGCCCTCGGCCTCCCGGTGGTCGTGAAGGCGGCAGGAGGCGGCTCGTCGCTCCGGCTGCACCTGGCCCACGACCGCGCCGAGCTGGAGGCCGCCATCGTCGACAGCCGCACCTGGAACGACGTGGTGGTGTTCGAGCGCTACGTGAAGGGACGCGAGGTGACCGTGGGGATCGTGGGGGACCAGGCGCTCCCGGTGGGTGAGATCATCCCGGCCCACGAGTTCTTCGACTACGCGTGCAAGTACCAGCCGGGCCTGGCCCAGGAGATCTTCCCCGCGGACATTCCCGAGGCCTGGGCGCGGCGCCTACAGGAGCTGGCGCTCGGCACGCACCGGGCGCTCCGCATGCGCGACTTCTCCCGGGTGGACTTCATGGTGGACGGGTCCGGCGAGATGTGGTGCCTGGAGGCCAACGCCCTCCCGGGGATGACGGCCAACAGCCTTCTTCCCAAGAGCGCGCGCGCCGCCGGCATCCCCTTCTCCGAGCTCTGTCATCGCATCGTCGTCCTGGCGGCGGCGAGGAAGCGCCGCGCCTAGCCCATGGCCTACCGTGACACCGGATTCGGCTTCGGCGGGCTGCTCACCCCCGTGGTGAAGCGGCTGCTCATCGCCAACGTCACCGCGTTCGGGCTCACCCTCCTGGCCGGCGCCCCCTTCGTCATCGACTGGTTCGCCTTCCAGCCCGCCCGGATCCTCCTGCGCCCCTGGGGAGCCTTCACCTACATGTTCGTGCACGGCGGGTTCCTCCACCTCGCCCTGAACATGCTGGTGCTCTTCTTCTTCGGACCGCCGCTGGAGAGCCGGTGGGGCGGGCGGGAGTTCCTCAAGTACTACGTCATCTGCGGCCTGGGTGGCGTGATGCTGAGCTTCTTCTTCCTCCCCGCCGCGGTGGTGGGAGCCTCCGCCGCCATGTACGGGCTGATGCTCGCGTTCGCCGTGAGCTGGCCCAACGCCCCCATCTACGTCTGGGGGATCTTCCCGGTGCAGGCCAAGTGGCTGGTGGCGTTCCTGTTCGTCCTCAGCCTGCTGAGCGCCTTCGACGGGACCCAGGGCGGCGGCGTGGCCCACTTCGCCCACCTGGGGGGGCTCGCCACGGGGCTCGTCTACCTGAAGGGGACGGGGCGCGTCGGGAGCAGCTGGGGCGGCCCCGCCCGCCCGGCGCGGAAGCGGCGCCTGGCCATCGTGCCCCAGCAGGAGGAAGCATCCCGCCCCGCCGCTCCCCGCCGCGAGCAGCGCGCCGTCGAAGAGGACAAGGCTCTCTACGACGCCGTGGACCGCGTCCTGGACAAGATCTCGGCCCACGGCATGGCGTCGCTGACCCCCGAGGAGCTCAAGCTCCTCGACGACATGTCGAAGAGGCACCGGGCGAACTGACGCCGGCCCGCGCGTCCATCTCCTCTCCCCCTGTTGACATGGGATGGAAACATTGTAATATCTCTATATCGCTGACCAGGCAGAGGGAGGGGAAATGACGACCAAGACCCGTGCCATCCTCGGGGAGCAGGCGGTGGAGGACACCGCCCACGTCCTGCGCTGCCTCGGGCACCCCCTCCGCCTGCGCATCCTGGACGTGCTGGAGCAGAGCAGGGAAGTGACGGTGACGGAGGTCTACGAGGCACTCCAGGTCGAGCAGGCCGTGGCCTCGCAGCACCTCACCACGATGTGGGACAAGGGGATCCTGAAGCGCAGGAAGGACGGGGTGCACGTGTACTACAGCATCGCCGACGAGCGGGCGCTGAAGGTGCTGGACTGCGTGCGGAACGCCAATTGCTGACGGTGTCGCTGCACGCGCGCAGGGAGACGGGAGAACGCAGCCGCCGTGAGGGCGGCTTTTCTCGGGCCCAAAACATTAGGAAATATGAATAATTCAATCTTCTCGACGGCGGCGGCGACGGCGCTGATGTTGGGCGCCACGCTCGGGGCATGGTCTCCGGGCATTGCCGCCCAGGAGCGAGCGGTGACGCTGGCCGAGGCGGTGGCGCAGGCGCGCTCCGCGAGCCAGGACGTCCTGGCCGCCAGGGCCCGGGCCGAGGCCGCGGGGCACGCCCGCACCGCAGCGGGGGCCTTCCGTTGGCCCACCGTGGGGCTCGAGGCCGGGGCGGTGCGGTCCGACGACCCGGTGGCGGCCTTCGGGGGCCGGCTCCGCCAGGGCCGGTTCTCGCAGGCCGACTTCGATCCGGCCGGATTGAACCACCCGGATCCGCTCACCGATTGGAGCGGCGCCCTGGGCGCCGGATGGGCGCCCCTGGACTTCGCCGCCGACGCGGCGCTGCGCGCCGCCGAGGCCGAGGCCGACGCCGCGGGGCTGGGCGCCGAGT
>JBFYZE010000175.1:0-6802 GCA_041309665.1 Gemmatimonadales bacterium
CAGAAGGGTCCCACCTCTCCCGGGAAGGCGCCGCCCCCCGGCTCGTAGTAGGCGCCGTGCATGGTGCGCGATACCAGGAACATGCCCGGGCGGATGCGGGCCACCGGCTCGCGCACGGCGAACGTCGGGTGTCCCACGGTGGGCGTGAAACGCAGGGTATCCTGGGCCTGGGCGGGGGACGCACCGGAGAGGACGGCCGAGGCGGCGAGGGCGAAGGCGGACGGAACGCCGAACGTGCGGACGGCGCGGAAGTGCATGGTCACCTCCCGGGGTCGGGCCCCGGTGACGACGGGTTGGACTATCCCCGACAAGGTGCGGCGGGTGGTCCGAGGGCGCGAGGGGGGGCGGGGCAGGGGTGCACCCTGCGCGGATGGTGAGGGGTGCGCACCCTTGTCGTCTCACTTCTGAACAAATAGACTGGTCTGAGACCAGTCGTATCATGCCGGAGGCCTGATGACCGAGACCGTGGGCGCCTACGAAGCCAAGACCCACCTGGCAGCGCTCCTGGACCGCGTCGAGCGCGGTGAGCGCGTGACCATCACCAGGCACGGCCGACCCGTGGCGGTCCTCATGCCCCCCTCCGGCCTTCCCGG
The DNA here is from genome assembly GCA_041309665.1 of Gemmatimonadales bacterium. Taxonomy (GTDB): domain Bacteria; phylum Gemmatimonadota; class Gemmatimonadetes; order Longimicrobiales; family Gaopeijiaceae; genus SZUA-318. The sequence goes on from JBFYZE010000175.1 coordinate 594, forward strand.
GCGGACGGCGGAGGAAGCCGTGGCGGCGGTGCTGGAGCTCCGGCGCGGCAGGCGACTCCGCGAGGGGGAGGCCGAGCGGCCGAGCGTGCGCGACCTGATCGACGAGGGGCGGCGGTGAACTTCGTCCTTGATGCGTCGGTCACGCTTTCGTGGTGCTTCGAGGACGAAGGCGGCGAGTACGCGGAGCGCGTTCTCGGGGCTCTCCGGTCCTCGGAGGCGGTGGCGGCATCCAATTGGCCCCTGGAGGTCGCGAACGGCCTGGCCGTGGCCGAGCGCCGCGGCCGTCTGGACGCCAGCGTCGCGGCGCGCTTCATGGAGCTCGTTCTCGCGCTCCCCATCGCAGTGGATCCGGCGAGCCGAGGCTCCGGGTTGAGGGAGGCGCACCGGCTGGCGCGCGCGCGCGGCCTATCCGCCTACGACGCGGCGTACCTGGAGCTGGCGCTCCGCCACGGCATCCCCCTGGCCACGCTGGACGCGCGGCTCCGGGAGGCGGCCGTGGCGGAGGGGGCGCGGCTGTTCGTCTAGCCCCGCGGCGATCCCTCCAGCAGCCCAACCAGCGGCTCCTCGCGGGCGCCGTTCTCGTCGCACACCGCGAACGTGCTCTCCCCCTGGCCGTACATGGCCAGGCCGGCGTACTCGCCCTTCTTGTTCAGGATGAAGAAGCGGATGTCGAAGTTCGGGAGCCCGCGCGAGTTCAGGAGCCGGGGCTCGATGGTGTTGGCCTGGATGCGGCGCAGCGCCTCCAGCCCGGCGTCCTTGGGCGCCATCCCCCGGCGCATGTTCTCGACGATGAGGAAGCACGTGAGGTTGTAGAGGTTGGCCTCGCCGCGGCCGGTGGAGCCGGCTGCGCCCACGTCGTTGTCCACGTACTGCCCGGCGCCCAGGATCGGCGAGTCGCCGGCGCGCCCGGGGATCTTGAAGGCCAGCCCCGAAGTGGTGGTCACGCCGCAGATGTCCCCGGCGGGGCTGACCGCCTCCAGGCTCGTGGTGCCCCAGAACTCGTGCTCGGGGATGATGCCGTCATCCACCATGGAGAGACCCGCCGCCAGCGAGGCCCGGGCGAACCCGTCGAGGCGCTCCGCCAGCTCCTGGTGATCGCGGCGGATCCGGTCCGGGTCGGTCTCCACCCGGCCCCGGTCGATCCCCTCCAGGCGCTCCTTCGGGTCCAGCCAGTGGGTGGGGTCCACGCGCCGTCGCCACTCGAGCCAGCGGGCGCGGGACCGGGGGGTGTTCAGGTCTTCCTCGATGGTCATGCCCAGGTCGCGGGCGAAGTCCTGCGCACCCCTTCCCACCAGGAGATGGTGGTCGGTGCGCTCGGCCACGGCCTTGGCCACCACGGAGGGCGTGCGCACGCCGGTGATCCCGGCCACGCCGCCGGCCCACTTCCGTGGCCCGTGCATGCAGCACGAGTCCAGCTCCACCACGCCGTAGGCGTTGGGGGTGCCGCCGTAGCCGATCCCGCCCTCCTCGGGGTCCATCTCCGGGATGTTCACGCCGGCCACCATGGCGTCGAGCATGTCCTCGCCGGACACGATGCCGCGGAACGCGCGCTCGATGGCGCTCTCCGGGCCGCCGTTCTTGTGGCGGATGCTGCTCACGTCCGACACGAGGATGGGCTTGGTGAGGCGGCGCACCAGGATCTCCGGGGCGCGGTGCCGGGCGGCGCCTGGGGGTGCGGCGGCACCATCCAGGGAGGCGGGGACGGCGGCGCCGGCCAGGCCGGCGGCGGTAGCCTTCACGAAGTCACGGCGTTCCATGTGTCGGATCCGGGGACAGGGTGCACGGGGCGGAGAGAGGCCCCCCGCCCGTATCAGGCGAAACCGGGAGGATAGCGCCGGGCCGGGCGCCCCCGCCATCGGGTGCCGCGGCCACCCAGCCCGCCGCCATCCGACCCACCGCGTCCCGCTACCTGGCGGTGCGTTTGCGGATGCGCTCGTCGCGGACGGAGCGGAAGTAGATCACGCCGAGGGTCACGGCGGTCATGGGGATGACGAAGACCAGCATGACGCCGCCGAACAGCGGCGCGCTCTCGTGATGCGATGCGGCGAGGAAGATGTAGACGGTGTAGGCCACGTAGTACGCGAGGAAGTGCCAACCCTCCCAGCGGCTGATGACCCTGTCGGAGAGGAACACCGGGAGGCACGCCAGGGCGACGGCGATCATCACCGGTAGGTCGAACCCCCGCACCCCTGCGGACACGGGGAGCCCGGTGGGCGCCACCGCGCCGGACAGGCCCAGGACGCCCAGCAGATTGAAGATGTTGCTCCCCACCACGTTCCCCACGGCGATGTCCCGCTCGCCCTTCACGCTCGCCATGATCGAGGTGGCCACCTCGGGCATCGAGGTGCCCAGGGCCACCAGCGTGAGGCCGATGAGGAGCTCGCTCAGGCCGAAGGCGCGGGCCAGCGTGACGGCGCTTCCGACGAACCAGCGGGAGCCCAACACGAGGAGCGCGAGGCCGACGAGGACGAGGGCGGTGTCCACGGGCCACGGGCGCCGGGGCGGGGGTGCCGCCGCGGAACCCCTGGGGGCCGGGGCGCCGGGGCCCTTCGTCGGATCACCGCCAGCAGGGGCGCCCTCGTGCCTCAGCCCCAGCACGACCTGGAACACCATGTAGCCGACGAGGCCGGCGCAGAGAAGCCCTGCCTCCAGCCGCCCCAGCCTTCCGTCGAGGACCAGGAGGTACACCAGCACGGAGACGCCGATCATGATGGGCACGTCCAGGCGGATGAGCTGGCGCTGGACGGCGAGCGGCATGATGACGGCCGACACGCCCAGGATGAGGAGCACATTGAGGATGTTGCTCCCCACCACGTTCCCCACGGCCAGGTCGGGCTTCCCGTGGAGAGCCGAGACCACGCTCACGGACATCTCGGGAGCGCTGGTGCCGAAGGCCACCACCGTAAGGCCGATGACGAGGGACGATACCCCGGCGGCCGCGGCGAGCCCCGACGCGCCCTTCACGAGCCAGTCGGCGCCCAGGACCAGGAGCGCGAGGCCGGCGACGAGAAAGAACAGGGTCATGATCTAAATCCATCTCCAGAGGCGCAGCCGGCGCCTCCCGACTCTAGACATCAGCGTGGCAAGGCCGGTGCCGTGGCCGGGGGCCTGCGGTGGTGCGTGGCCTGCTCGTAGGCGTACCCCAGACGGATGAGCGTGGGCTCGCTCCACGCGTCGCCGTAGATCTGGAGCCCCACGGAGAGCGTCCCGTCCCGCACGAACCCCATGGGCACGGTGAGGGCGGGGAACCCGGTGGGGGGCGAAAGGATCGGGCTGTTGTTGCCGTGGGGCGTCGTTAGGTCGCCCACCAGGCGGGGCGGGTTGTTCCACGTCGGGTAGATGAGCGCCTGCACGCCCGACGCGGCGAAGGCGCGGCGCACGGCCTGGCGCAGGAGTTCCTCGTTCTTCGTGGCCTCGACGCACCCCGGGTTCGTCTCCGGCGTTCCCTCGAACTCGAGGAACGACTTCACCCGGGGCATGACCGTGACGTGGACCTTTCCTCCCTCCTCGATCTCCTTCAGCGTGCGCACCGGCGGGGAGGGGAGCGTGGCCAGGTAGTTCTCGATGTCGTAGCGGAAGCGGGGGCAGCCGAGCTTGTTCCTCAGGGAGTCGTATTCGGGGAGGGGGACGTCGTCCACGACGGTGACGCCGATCCTGCGAAGGTCGGCCACAGCGGCCTCGAAGCGCGCGAGCACCTCGGGGTCGGCGGTCGCGGTGTAGACCATCCACCGGGGGACGCCCACCCGCAGGTCGCCCACGTCGGGGCTCAGCGCCTCCATGTAGGAGGCCGCCCGGTGCGCGTCGGCCTGGGCGGTGACCGGATCAACCGGGTCCGAGCCGACGAGGACGTCGAAGACGCGCACCGCGTCCTCCACGGTGCGGGTCATGGGCCCGCCGATGTCGCGGTTCGCGTAGAGCGGGATGATGCCGTCGCGGCTCGTGAGCCCCATGGTGGAGCGGATCCCCACCAGCGCGGTGTGGGACGAGGGGCCCCGGATGGAGTTGCCCGTGTCGCTCCCCAAACCCACCAGCCCCAGGTTGGCCGCCACCGCCGCCGCCGTGCCGCCGCTCGACCCGGCGGTGACCCGGTTCAGCGCGTAAGGGTTGAACGTCCACCCCGGGAGCTGGGAGCCCACCGTCTCGAAGGCCGTGAACGCGAATTCGGCGAGGTTGGACTTGGCCAATACGATGGCCCCGGCCTCGCGGATCCTATTCACCTGGTACGCGTCGTCGGGAGGGATCGACCCGGCCAGCGACGCCGAGCCCGCGGTGGTGGGCATGTCGTGGGTGTCGAAGTTGTCCTTCACGATGAAGGGGATCCCGTGGAGCGGCCCGGTGAGCCTTCCCGTCCGGGCCAGCAGGGCGTCGAGCGAGTCGGCGGTCTCGAGCGCCCGGGCGTTCACCAGGATGAGGCTGTTGAACGAAGGCCCCCGCTTGTCGTAGGCCTCGATGCGCGCCAGATACGCCTCCACCAGCTGCCGAGCGGTGAGCGTGCGCGCCAGCATGGCCCGGTGGGCCTGGGCGATGGTGAGCTCCATGAGCTCCACGCTCCCCACGCGCTGGGCGGCGACGGGAAGAGGGAGGAGGGCGGAGAGGAGGAGGACGCCGAGGACGGCGGTCCTGCCCGGGCCACGGGTGTTCATCGGCGGTTCCCGGCGTTGGAGAGGAGCTCGCGGGCGCGCACCCACACCGTGTCGAACATCTCCTCGGTGAGGGTGCCCGTGAAGGTATTCTGCTGGCTCGGGTGGTACGAGCCAAGCAGGGCGAGAGCCGGGCCCCGACGCGTTCCGGGCCCACCAGCCGGCCCCAGGGACACCTCGGCGCCGTGGCCGAAGCGGGGGCGGGGGGTGGGCACGGTGAAGCCGCGCCGCTCCAGGACGGCCAGGGCCTGCATCCACGCGAAGCTCCCCAGCGCCACCACCACCCGGAGGTCGGGGAGGAGGTCCAGTTCCGCTTCCAACCAGGGCCGGCACGCGTCGCGTTCCCCGGGCGTCGGCTTGTTGGCCGGGGGCGCGCACTTCACCGGGGCGGTGACGAAGGCGCCCCGGAGCTCGAGGCCGTCGTCGCGGCCGACCGACGCGGCCTGGCTTGCGAAGCCGGCCCGGTGAAGCGCCCGGTAGAGCCAGTCTCCGGCGCGGTCGCCGGTGAACATGCGGCCCGTGCGGTTGGAGCCGTGCGCGCCTGGGGCGAGCCCCAGCACGAGGAGCCCCGCGCGCGGATCCCCGAAGCCGGGAACCGGGCGCCCCCAGTACTCGTCGTCGCGGTACGCCGAGCGCTTCTCGCGGGCGACGGACTCCCGCCACGCCACCAGTCGAGGGCAGCTCCGGCAGCCGGTGATGCGGGCCTGGAGGGATGCCATGTCCAGCGCGGCGGCCTGCTGCGGGGAGGCTCTCCGGCTCACGGAGCGGTGGCGCTCTCCAGCCAGGCGGACCACCACAGGGTGCGGAGCATGTCGGCGCCCGCGGCGATGCGCTCGGCGGCGAAATCACGGGTGGCCGGGCGCATGGGCGCGTCCGGGTCGAAGCCCACCTCCTTCTCCAGCCGGTACATGGTCTCCACCTGGGCGTTGGAGGCCACCACGTGCTCCCAGGCCGCCTTGCGCGCCGCGCCGGCCACGGACCTGGCCTCGCCCTGCACCCGCGAGCGGACGTCCTGGTACTTCACGTGGGCCCGGACGAAATCGGACTCGAAGCGGGCGTGGAAGTCCCGCTCCAGGGTGTACCCGTTCGGGTTGGGCTTCCCCTCCGCCCATCCGTTGAAGTGGATGGTGGTGTGGTGGGGGTTCGAGGCGTCGGCCACGTAGTGGCCCAGCACACCGGCGTCGTTGAGGATGCGGTCCTCGATCCACGCCCGGCGGGCGGGGTCGGTCTCCGCACGCCAGAGGCGCCACTCGGTGACCAGGCGCTGGTACATCTCCACGATGCGGAACGGGAGGAACCCGGCGTCGGCCTCCGGCCGCTCCAGCCCCGCCTGGTAGAGAATTCTCACGTAGACCCATCGGTCGGGCGCCTCGAGCGCCGAGGCCGGCAGGTTCTCCAGGTCGACGTAGTGGTCGTAGCTCCACGCCTGGTCCATCTCGCGCAGAGGACGGCTCCGCCACCGGTCGGGCTCCGGGCCGAGGTACGCGAGCTGGTCCGCGGCGCCGCGGAAGAACGCGGGCACGTCGGCGGGGAGCGTCTCGGCGGCGGCGCGGCTCGCCATCTGGTGGC
>JBFYZE010000176.1:0-12928 GCA_041309665.1 Gemmatimonadales bacterium
TACCCCCTGGGGGCCTTCTGGGCGGTGGACGTGGAGCGGGACGCCAACGGGGAGGTGATCCTGCGGGACGCCAGCGGCGCCATCACCACCGATCCGCTGGTGGGGAAGGTGAAGGTCATGAGCGGATGCCGGTGGGCGCCGAGCGACCCCAACTGGGACCGGGACGCGGAGTGCAACGACATCTACATGGGCCCCTCCCGCCCCACCCGCGAGGCGGCGCTGGGCAACACCTTCACCCTCTTCAAGGACCTGAGGATCTCCACCCAGTTCGACTACCGCGGCGGCCACTACCAGTGGTGCGCCATCTGCTCCATCAACAGCCGGTCCGACCTGAACACCTGGGACATCGTCTCGGGTGGGACCGATCTGAATCCCAACGTCTCGGCGGCCGACGTGCTGGCGCTGAGGTCGCTGCAGACCAAGAGCCACATCAGCAAGGCGGACTACCTCAAGTTCCGGGAGCTGTCCCTGACCTACTCCGTCCCCGAGGAGCTGACCCCATTCCTGCCGGGGCAGTGGGACGTCACCGTGGCCGGCCGCAACCTGTGGATGTGGACGAAGTACAAGGGGAAGGGCGACCCCGAGGTGCAGTTCGATCCCACCAGCACGTTCACCATGCTGGACTACGCATCGACGCCCATGACCCGGCGTCTGTCGGCGTCCATGCGAGTCAGGTTCTAAGGGAGGCGCACGATGAACAGCACGATGAGAAGGGGAATGCGGCTGTGCGCCGCCCTGGCCCTGCTGGGGTTCGCGACGTGCAGCCCCGACGAGTTGCTCCAGGTGGACAACCCCACCGAGATCCAGATCCAGAACTTGAACGACGTGAAGCTGCTGGCGGTCCAGCTCAACGGAGTGGAGGACCAGCTGTACACCGCCTACACGTCCAACCTCATCCAGTACTCGAACTACCTGACCGACGAGATCCTCTCGGGGCTCAACTGGGAGGACTACGCCCGAGCGAGCCAGAGGATCGCCAGCTACCTGGAAGGGCCCACCGAGGGGCTCTACGAGCAGCTGCAACGAGGCCTGCGCATGGGCCATGACCTGGCCGAGCGGATCCGGGTATGGCAGGAGGAGGATCCCGCGACCAACTTCGACGTCCAGCTCGCCACCAGCCTGATCCTCGCCGGGTACAGCGCCACCGCCCTGGCGGAGACCATGTGCCAGTCGGTGATCTCGCCGGACCCCAACGACCCCAGCGGGGAGGTCCTCTCGCAGGTCCAGACCTTCGAGGTGGCGGTGCCCTACCTCACGGAAGGCCTGTCGCTGGCCCAGGCCGCCGGGAACGCCAACCTCGCCAACCTGGCCCGCACGGGCCTGGCCCGGGCCTACCTCGGCCAGGGTAAGTGGACCGAGGCCGCCAACGCCGCCTCCCAGGTCTCGTCCGGGTTCAAGTGGTGGATCCCCTTCACCGACATCGACGGTGGCCGGAACCCCATGCACGGGACCAGCCACGGCGGGAACTTCAACACCGGCATCCACCCCTGGTTCACGGGGGTCCACCCCAGCTTCAGCGGGACGGGCTTCACCTTCCCCGCCGCCAACATCGTGGCTCCCCAGACCGATCCCCGCATCCAGCACAACCCCACCAGCGCCACCGGCCACAACGCGCTGACGCGGCTCTACAAGCTGTTCCAGGGGCTGCGCTACGGCGACTACACCGGAAAGACCCAGGCGCCGGCCTCGGCGGCCTGCCCCGCCTGCACCGGCACCCCCGCCGCCAGCATGGTCCTTCTCGCCGAGTACGCCACGGACATCCTCCTGGCGGACTACGTGGAAGCCCAGCATCACTACTACGAGGCCCTCTCGATGCAAGGGGGGCGCGATGCGGAGGTCCTCGCCTTCGTGAACGCCCGGCGCGCCGTGGGCAACCAGGCGCCGGTGACCCTCACGGGACGGGCGCTCAGGACGGAGCTTCGGAGCCAGCGGGCCCGGGACCTGTTCATGGGTGGGTTCCGGCTGGGGGACCTGCGGCGCTGGACCCGCTTCGACGCGGGCTTCGGTCCCTTCGCCGGCGGAAGCTACTTCCCCACCGGGACACACCCCAACGCCATCTGGGGCGCGTACGGGGCCTGGACCTGTTTCCCGATCCCCCTCTCGGAGTACGAGGGGAATCCGAACCTCACCAAACCGAACGACCCGAGCGTGCCGCCGGGAATCTGACGGAGTGGAGGATCGAAACAGGCTGTAATCGGTATCAACGCGGTGCGTAGGTTCACCGCAGAGGCCGGGTGAAGGGTGGTGGAGCCGGGTGGCTCCCCACCCTTCACCTTCCGGGGCCATCGGGAGGCAGGCGTCATGAGGGTTCGCTCCGGCCCGTTGCCGGGCCGGCATCGGTTGGCTCATCTGGGCCTGGTCGGCACAGCCTTGTTGCTCGCGCTGGCCGAACCCCGTGAGGCAGAGGCCCAGAGGCTCCGGGGACGCCTCCTGGACCTGATCTCCGAGGAGCCCATCGAGGGCGCTCTGCTGACCCTTCGGTCCGCCGAAGGCACCCCGGTCCGTGCCGTGATGAGCGACGAGGAAGGGCGTTGGGCCTTCGAGGCGCCCCGGCCGGGGGTGTTCTACGTGGAGGCGGCCCGTATCGGGTACGACCCCTGGGTGGCCGGACCCATGGAGATCCGGGAAGGGGACGACCTGAACTCGGTCTTCCATCTCCGGCGAAGGCCCATCGAGCTGGAGCCGATCGTGGTCTCCGCCCGCACCATGCGCCGAAACCTGGAGCTGGCGGGGTTCTACCAGCGCCAGCGCTCGGATTTCGGTCAGTTCCTGGGGCCCGAGGACATCGATAGGAGACAGGCTCCCCGCCTCACCGACCTCCTGAGGGGCCTTCCCGGCGTGAACGTGGTGTCCATGGGGACGGGAAGCGTGGGGGCCCGTTCGGTGGAGCTCCGGGGGAGCAACCTCTCCATGGGCGGGGTTTGCCGGCCCAGGATCTTCGTGGACGGCATCCTCTACTCGTTCGGGGATTCCCGCCCCAAGAGGCTGTTCGAGACCCCGGCGACGGAATCGGAGGAGGAGATCCTGGAGAGGATCGACCAGGGGCTCAGCCTGGACGACATCGGCCCGCCCAGCTCCATCGCCGCCATCGAGGTCTACCGTAGCGCCAGTCAGGTGCCCGTGCAGTTCGGGGGGACCAGCGCCCAGACGCTGTGCGGCGTCATCGTGGTCTGGACCCGGAGGGGGACCGTCCGTACTCCCTGGTAAGGAAGCCTACCATGCAAAGAGCACATCTGGTGTTGGCGACCCTGGCGCTATCGGCCTGCGCCAGCGGATCGGGGGGACTGGAGCCGGTTCAATACCAGCCCGCCACCATAGACCGGGGGACGGGGGTGGAGGTGCGCGTCAGCGAGACCGGTTCCGTCGCCGAGCGGGCCATCTCCGTCTCCCCGGAGGCTGCATGGCGCGTCCTTCCCCAGGTGTACCAGGCGCTGGGACTGGAGGGGGGGATCGTGGATGCCAGGGCGATGTCCTTCGGCAACCCGCGCGTCACCGCCAGGACGGTGGGCGGATCCAGGGTCGACGCCCTGTTCCGCTGCGCCAATGAGGGCGCCGGCCCTTCCTCCGTGAACCGGCTCCAGATCACCTTCTCCATCTCCACCACGGTGTCCCGGGGCCAGGAGGGAGAGTCCCAGCTCCGCACCAGCATCGTGGCCGTGGGGAGGCCCCTGGAGGGGACCAGCAGCGGGCAGCTTGTATGCATTTCCAGGGGCATCCTGGAGGCCGCCATCGAGAGGGATGTGGTCGCCGCCGCCGGCGGATGAGGGGTGCGGGGAGAAGATCCTCGCCGGAGAGGATGCCGGGAGTTATCCTCCGGAACACCCATCGCCCAACCTGACCATTGAGAGGGGAAGGTCGTCGGAATGCGCACTTGGCCACCCACCGTGCTCCTTGCGTTGTTGTGCCTCCTGGGTTGCGCGTCGGGACAGGGATCGGAGAACCCTGACGCCCGGCGGGACTCGGAGCTGATCTCCCTGGAGGAGCTTCAGAACCAGCCGGCGGGAAGCGCCTTCGACGCCGTGGAGCGCCTCCGGCCCAACTGGCTCCGCAACCGGGGGCCGTTCAGCACGACGAGGCCCCAGAGCTACCCGGAGGTGTTCGTGGACGACCGGCACTTCGGGACGCTGGAGTCGCTGCGCCAGATCGACCTGGATGCGGTGAGCGAGATCCGCTTCCTGAACGGGAGGGACGCCACCACACGGTTCGGCACCGGGTACCCGGGGGGATTGATCATGGTCTTCCTCAAGCGTTGAACCGGCCACAACCCAGCGGAGGGTCACCACCCATGCCCAGGAATCGCATCCTGTTCCCCGGTCTCGTGATCCTGTTCCCCGGTCTCTTGGGCTCCGTCCTCGCGCTTCAGGGTTGCGGGGAGCCTGAGCGTCAGGCCGTCCCCTCCTGGGAGCGCACCCTGGACGATGTCCGGGCGGAGGTGGAGCTGGTCCGGGCCGGGCGCGATCTGACCCCAGCCACCTGGCCCGGAGGGGCCCGGGTGGCGGTGGCCCTCTCCTTCGACTTCGACTCCGAGACCAACGCCCTTCGGGACGGCGAGGATTCTCCCGGGGAGCACTCCAGGGGAGAGTATGGGGCCCGGGTGGCGGTCCCCCGCATCCTGGCCCTTCTGGAAAAGCACCGGATCCCCGCCTCGTTCTTCGTGCCTGCCGTCACCGCCCTTCTGCATCCCACCGAGATCGACGCCATCCTGGCCCCGGGGGTGCATGAGATCGGCCTGCACGGGTGGATCCACGAGCGCAACTCCCTCCTGCCGGAGGAGACGGAGCGGGAGCTCATGCGGCGCTCCCATGCCACCCTGACGGAGGTCATGGGGAAGCCTCCGGTGGGGATCCGTACTCCCTCCTGGGACTTCAGCCCGGCCACCCTGAGGCTGATCCGGGAACTGGGGCTACTCTACGATTCCAGCCTCATGGCCGACGACCGCCCCTACGAAGTGAACGAGAACGGGCAACCCACCGGGGTGGTGGAGCTCCCGGTGGAGTGGCTGCTGGACGATTACCCCTACTTCGGCTTCTCCCGCTTCGACGCCATCCGGCCCCATATCACGCCCGGGGAAGTGCTGGAGATCTGGAAGGCGGAATTCGACGGGGCGTACGAGGAAGGAACGATGTTCCTCCTAACCATGCACCCCAAGTACATCGGCCACCGCAGCCGGATCGCCATGCTGGAGGAGCTGGTGGACCACATCGAGTCCCACGAGGGCGTCTGGTTCGCCACCCACGAGGCGATCGCCCGGTACGTGGCGGGAGGGATGGGAAGCTGAGGGGCCGGGGGCCGAGAGGGGAACCATCTCCAAGATCTTGCCGGGAGCGGAGGAAGGATATGGGTCGGCCTTCACACCCGGAGGAAGACGGCGGGCCGGATCCCAGGGTACGCCCCCGGCCTGTCGGCATCGGACCGGTCCCCGTACCATGGTCGCAGGCTCACCCTTCGCCGGAGGCCGGCATCCATGGACCATCCGCTTATTGGCGCTCCCTTCCCCAGCCGGTCACGCCTGACCATGGCGGTGACGGTGCTCCCCTTCCTGGCACTCGCGTGCGGGGAGGAACCCGACTCCCCCTCCGCGGGCGCTGGGGCCCCCGCCCCCTCCCTCCTCCAGGCTCCCACGGCGGAAATGGAGGGGTGGGTGGAGGAGACCCTCGCCGCCCTCTCCCTCGAGGAGAAGGTGGGCCAGCTCATCTGCTCGGACATCTACGGTGACTACCGGGCCGACGAAGACCCGGACCTTCAACGCTGGGTCGGACTGGCCCGGGACCACGGCCTGGGGATGTTCGTCCTCTACGGGGGCACCCCCAGGGATGTGGCCCGCCTCCTGAACCGCCTCCAGCGGAAGGCGCGCGTCCCGATCCTCTTCGCGGCCGACTTCGAAGGGGGCCCGGGCCAGCAGGTCATGGGGGCCAGCGAGTTCCCCGCCAACATGGCCTTCTCCGCCGCCGGCTCCGGGGAGCTGATGTACCGGGCCGCGGCGGCCGCAGCCGTGGAAGGGCGGGCCATGGGGATCCACCTGACCTTCACTCCGGTCGTGGACATCGCCACCCAGCCCGAGAACCCGGCCCAGGGCGTGCGCTCCTTCGGAGGGGACCTGGACCTGCTCGGCGGGATGGTGCGGGCGTACGTGCGGGGCTTCCACGAGAACGGCATGCTCACCACGGCCAAGCACTTCCCCGGCCGGGGGGATATCGAGGTCATGCCTGGCAAGGCCCCCTGGACGTGGATCAACAAGCCCGCCGAGGCCGTGACGGAGCAGGATCTCCGGGCCTTCCGCCTTGCCATCGACGCCGGCGTGGATTTCGTCATGAGCGAGCACATCGCCGTGCCCTCGGTCGCGGACGGGTCCGAGCTTCCCGCCAGCGTGGAGGAGAAGCTCGCTTCGGGGTGGCTCAGGGAGCGGCTGGGCTTCCGGGGGATCCTGACCTCCGACGACCTCTGGTACGACCATGTGGTGGAGCGGTTCGGGGCCGAGGAGGTGGCTGTCCGGGCCTTCGAGGCGGGGCACGACCTCCTCCTCAAGCCCAAGGACCCGGTGGCGACCATCGCGGCCCTGGTGGAAGCCGTCCGGTCCGGGCGAATCCCCCAGGAGCGGATCGACGGAGCGGTGCGGAGGCTCCTCACCTTGAAGGCCCGGCTGGGCCTCTACCGGGAGCGGTTCGTGGATGAGGACAGGGTGGGGGAGCGGGTGGGGACACTCGCGCACCTGGCGCTGGTGCAGGAGGTCGCCGACCGGTCGTTGACGCTCCTGAAGAACGAGGGGGTGTTGCCGGTTCCTCCCGGAGACGTGGGGAGGGTGGTCAACCTGAACGTGCAGAAGGCCCAGACCGATCCCTCCCCCGCAGCCCTGGACGCGCAGTTGGCAGCGGCGTTCCCCGGGGTGCGGAGCCTCACGCTACGGCCGGGCAGCGGCCCTTCCATCTACGACGCGGCCTGGGCAGCGGTGGCCGAAGCCGACCTGGTGATCCTCTCCCTCTTCGTGCAGAGGGACCGGAACGGAGATGCGACGCCGCTGCGGGACCAGGACCTGGCCTTCCTCCGGAGGGTCATGGCGGCCAAGCCGGGCCGGGTCGTGGCCATGGCCTACGGGAATCCCCACCTCATCCGGGAGATCCCCGAGGTTCCCGCCTTCCTCGTGGGGTACGGGGAGGGAGGATGGTACGGGAACCAGCAGGTCTACTTCGACTCCTTCGTGAGAGCCCTCACCGGTGCGTTGGAGCCCTCCGGGAAACTCCCCGTCCTGGTGAGCGACCGGTACCCCTTGGGAAGCGGAATCGAATCATGGGGCCACGGCATCCATCAGGAACCGGGTACGGCCCCCTGAGCTTGAAACGCGCGTCATCGTCGGCGGATCGCCGGTCGACGGGGGAGCACCCAATGCCCGAAGCCGAGCTCTATGGTCCGATCAAGCGGTTCCTGGAGGACCAGGGCTTTGTCGTGAAGGGAGAAATCGGGGCTTGCGACGTCCTGGGTGTGCGAGGCGACGAAGGCCCAGTCGTCGTGGAGTTGAAAGAGCACCTGAGCTTCGCGCTCATCCTTCAAGCCGTCGACCGGCTTGCGGTGTCTGACGCAGTCTACATCGCCTTCCGCATCGGGAAGGGCTACAGCGCCTCATGGCGTTCTCGGACAAGGCAGGTCATGAGCCTCCTTCGGCGCCTCGGGCTCGGCGCCCTCACGGTGTCTGCGCGGGGGAGAGTCGTAGCGGTCCTGGATCCAGCACCGTATCGGCCCAGGACCAGCGTGGCACGCCGTGAGCGCTTGCTCAGGGAGTTCGCCGAGCGGGTCGGGGACCCCGAGACCGGGGGCTCCGCCTCCCGACAGCGACTCACCGCGTACCGCCAGGACGCACTCCGCTGTGCGCGGCAGTTGGCCGAAGCCGGTGTCCTCCAGGTCAGGTGCATTCGCGAACGCTCTGGAGTGGGACGTGCCGGAACGATCTTGCGCGACAATCACTACGGGTGGTTCGAACGTGTGAAGACCGGCCACTACCACCTCTCCCCAAAGGGACGCCGGGAGATGGCCGACTGGTCGGAGGCCCTCGCGGGTCTCGCGCCCTGATTCGTGGTCGGCCCCCCTCGCATCTCCACACGGAAATCGCCGTGGTTCCGATGCTCGAGGGTCGGAGCTTCATCACGCCCCGCCGGATGCCGGACGCGGGGGCAGGCGCTTACCCGGAGCCGCCCTGACCTCGGTCCCTGAACCACGCCCCCATCCGGCTAACGGCCATAGGCGGCGGGCCCCTGCGCCGAGTGGGTATGCGCCGAAAAGACGCTAGCGGTCTTCGAGGTCCTTCTTTGCCGACTTGATGAATCTGCCGAAATCCCGATCTTTCCTTCTCTTTTCGGCATAGGACATCTGGTGGAACTCGGACTCTCCCATGAGCTTCAGGTAGCTCTCATAGTGCTCCTGGCCGATTTCGCCGGCGTCCACAGCCTCAAGCACAGCACAGCCGGGCTCGCGTGTATGGCTGCAGTCCCGGTAGCGGCAGCCAGAGGAGAGGGCGGTGATGTCGGAAAAACTGCCCTCAATGCCGCCGTCCCCCCCCAGAATGCCAAACTCACGCATCCCCGGGTTGTCGATAACCAGCGCGCCACCGTCGAGACGAATCAGCTCGCGACGAACGGTTGTATGCCGCCCCTCGCCAGTCCCACTCACTGCTTTCGTTTCCAGCATCTCACGGCCAATCAACCGATTGATCAGCGTGCTCTTGCCAACCCCTGAGGACCCAACGAAGCAATAGGTCTTTCCTGGCAGCAACACCCGCCTGAGATCATCCACGCCTTCCTGCGTAACGTTACTCAAGGTGATGACCGGCGTCGTGATTCCCGCGGAACGTATTTCCGCCAACTCCGATGCCAGGACGGAAGGCTCAACAAGGTCCGTCTTGGTGAGGAGAATGTATGGTTCTGCCCCACCAACCCTGACCATGACGAGATAACGCTCCAAGCGTCTCAGATTGAAATCGAAGTGGCAGGACTGCACGATGATCACGTAGTCCACGTTCGCCGCGATCATCTGATACTCAATGGCGTCCCCCGCCGATTTTCGGCGGAGCGTGGTCCTTCGCTCCAGCAACGATTGAATCACCCCGAAGTCGCCGCCCGGCCTCTTCTCTACGCACACCCAGTCGCCCACGCAGGGGAATTCATGGGGCAGGTGATGGCGGTACAGGAAGCCACCGGCCAACTTCGCGCGGAAGGGGCCGGACGGGTCCATGAGCAACAACTGGTCCCGATCAACGGCGGCAACCCGAGCGACGGCGTCCGCTGACCTGCACTCAACCCTTTGCTCAAACCAGTCCGACCAGCCTAGTTCAAGGAAACCACCAATTCGACTCTCCATTGATCACCATTCGTTGACGATCCACAAACTCAGCGACTGCGGGACCTGCTCCCCTCCTCCCCGTCCCCTCCCGCCGCAGGGGGTCAGCGCAGGTCTCGTGGACCTGGATCGTTCTGCCCTGGTGCGCGGCGGCCTGAACCGGAGGCCGACGGCGTGGGGACTCGCGGTGACTCTTTCCCCGGCACCGGGCGAGTTCGCAAGGGCTCTTCCTTTCGGTCGCGGGGTATCCGGGCGGTCGGGAGGAGTCTCGGAGTCGAGAGGCCTTCCAACGCGCTGGCGCTCTGCTGCGCCCGCCCGAGGGTACAGAGGCTGCGGAGCCCAGCCCTTCAAGCTGGGGCTCGACCCTCAGGCCTGCAAGCGGGCGCTCCTGAGATAAGCCAACGCCAGCTTCAGCTCCTTGTCCTGCTGGATCACTCCCGTTTCTTCGGAGTGAAGGGGACATCGGGAAGGCCCCGGAAGCCTCCATCCTGCGTCCAGAGAGTTGCGCCAAGACGTCGCGCTGTGGCCAGGATGACAGATCCCGGGAGGGTCCGTTGTCTTCCAGACCCAGCTGGGCAGCCGACAACGCCATGGGAGGATCCAGGTCCACCACCCTACCTTGCTGCATCGCGGCTACGGCTTGGAGCGCACGGTCGTGTCCCCGCTGCTGCGCCCCACGCTCGAAAACGTCCGGGGTCGAGATTGTGGGAACCAAGAGGTCATCTACCGCTTCGATCACCGGAGCGAAGAAGGATGCATTGGCATCGTCCCCGAAGTACTCCAGCCACCCGGGGGAAGCGACGACGCTCATACTCGATCCGGCTCCCCCACTCCTCCGTTTCTCCCCCACTCCAACATTCGATGACTCCCCTCTCGCCCTCTGGCTCAGCATTTCCTCCAGTCTACATCGTCTCACCGAATGTGGGCAGGCAGGCCCCGCGCCGCGGCTAGGGAGCCATCGAGCCGTTGAGCTCGACCAACTCTGCGTCGCGCAGGAGCACGCCCAGCGTGTGCTCCTCATCCCAGACTACCCGCAGGCGCACTTCGATCGGGCTCGCTAAGCGCCTGGCGTCCACGTCGATCCGCTCTACCGACACATGCGCCCAGACTTCGTCTGGTTCACTCAGCTCGGGGAACTCATCGCCGAGCATCTCGAGTTCGTCGCGCCGCCAGGCGTCGTGATACGGCTCATAGTGCTCGAAGAGCTCTCGGGCTATGGCCGCGCGCGCAGACGCATACTGTGCGGGGGCGTCAGCCGCCAGGCGAAGGGACTCTGCATCGGGAGCCTTTCGGTCGCCGGCGACCCTGAGCTCCACACGCTCGTGGGATGTCAACGCGGCGGCGCCAACCCATTGGCCGCGACGGCGCTCGAAGGTCCCAAGCCGGGAGTCGGTGAAGGGCTTCGACTCGAAGAAACCAAGCATCGCATCCTCCGGTGGCTGCTCTACCTGAGGGGGCAAGACCAGGCCGCGCCCCGACGGGGATGCCGAGGCTGCGACGTCCACGCCGTCAAGTTGCAGCTCGACCCCCAGGCCCACAAGCAGGCAGCCAAGAGGAAGACCAAGCGTTCGTTGACGCAGTGTCGGACTTCGGGGGCCAATGAGCCGGGGCGAGATCTGGACCGTCGCGGGGGACGGCGACCACACCGGCAAGTCGAAACCTGCGGTGGTTGTCCAAGCCGATCTTGACGCCACCGCGTCCACCACCATCTGCACCCTCACCACCGATCCAACTGAGGCGCAGCTCCTCCGGATCAGGATGGACCCCTCGGAGAGGAAGGGGCCCGAGGCCCCGAGCAATCAAATGATGGACAAGTTCACCATCGTCCCGAGGCACCTCATCTCCCTATCGCTGGCTCTGTCGACCGTTCCGGCGGCGAATCCAGTTCAACCATGGACTCCGGTCGCGGCTACGCGCGTTGGGAATCCCTACTTCGTTAGAACGAGACTTGGCGCGGCCGGTAAATCACGGCAGCAACCTCTTGGTCACATTCTGAGCGGCGTAGAGGCCAAGTCCGGTGCCGACCATGCCCACGATGAATGCTGTGAAGACGGATACGAGGGCGCCGAGTTGCCAGCCGGCCCAACCCCCTATCGTCATTCCGATGAAGTTGAGGATGCCGCGCATGGCTCGGGTCTCTCACGAAACACCTGACGCAGGCGAGGCCCAGGCGGCCTCGTCTCTCGGGCTCGGGATCGCGTTCAATGACGCGTTGGGGCTAGCCTGCGCCCCGGTGAGGTTGCGAAGGCGAGGAACCCCATGCCCTGAAGCTGGGGCACAACCGCTTCTCCCACAAGCGGATGCCCGTGAAGTAGGCGCGCGTCAGCTTCAGTTTCGGGTTGGGCTGAGACTGCTGAAGGCGGGTTTTTCACGGCTCGTCGGCAGATCTGCGCCTGCGCCCGCTCCGACCACAAGGTCCTCATGGCGCTTCCGGCCTGGCCCGGAAGCCAGGCCGGAGATCCTGGACCACCTCATCATGCAGGATCCCCCTAACCTCAGCGAGCTCCCCTTCCAAGATCTGGGTGTCTCGCAAGATCTCGAGTTCCTCGATGAGCGCCTCGTAGTCGGCCACGCCAAGAAGGACAGCTGCGTTCTTGCCGTGCCGCGCAAGGATCAGCGGGCGCCCGGCCGCAGGGACCCGATCCGCGAAGGACGCGACGTTGGCACGAAATGCCGTAAGCGGATGGATGTCCTCGGCAGCCTTGCGGTCGACACGAGGCGTTGGCTCCGCTAAGCCCAACGAACCCCCCTGAGGCCAGCCACAAACCGCAGGAAGGGCCGCGAGCCATCGAGCGACGGACGCTTGCTCGCCGGGTGACTTATCCAGAGCGACGAACGGTGGTGCCGTTTGTCAGCTTCACCGGATCCCTTGGAACGCTGACCGCTTTGCATCAGGAGCACGCGCCAGAATTGAGCTTGAGAAGTCGCTGACGACCAGGAACCCGTATGATCCACTACCCCGGATCGAGTTCGGTGCCATCGATCGGATCGCCGTAGCTGCCGATGATGTTGCCATTCCCACAGGATGAAGCATCCACCTGGCGTACGGAGCCGGCGAGCGGGATCTGGAGGCACCGCCCCTGTTGCGAGATGAAGACCGAGCCGTCGTCGCCGTAGCCGATATCGTCAAGCCGCGCGCCGACCAACCTGAGATCCCACGCCGGCACGGTAGCGGCCGAATCGCTTTCCCTGCCTCGCTGACTCACGAGTTGAGCGCAGCCCCGGCAGCCGACGCTCAACGACCCGCCTTCCAGCGTGAACTCACCCTCAGACGTGAGGAGGGTAGGCTCCCGCCGTCCCGTGAATGAAACAACGGCGACCGACGCCTGTCCAAACGCTGAGCATTCAAGTCCTCCGGTGTACGCCGTCACGCCAAGGAGCGTGACATCCGATGCTCCGTCCCGCAGACGGCCGGACACCCGCACCCGGAACGACGATTAGCCGTCTCGCTCGAGCGGCTTTGAGCTATCCAAGATCGCTGCGAGATCCTGAGAATCAATCGTCATCTCGACACAGGCCGGATGATGAGCCGGACATTCCGAGAGGACAGCGAGCTCGATCAACCCACCGTCCTCCCCCGGCCCACGGCCGCTCTCAGGTTTTG